>DAIOVO010000037.1:4925-25641 GCA_036758965.1 Chthoniobacterales bacterium | reverse complement strand
ATTTTTTGGCGGTTGAAACTTCAGTGAGGCAAAAATTTGTAATTTTTGAGCAGTTGAAACTGCAACAGGCGGATTATTTTGTAAATAATGCGCTGTTTTGAGTGAAGGGAGATGGCGGATGAGGAATTGGCAAGGGGTGCTGCCTTAGGGAGCTTCCCAAAGCAGCGTTCGCCATTGGGCGAGAGCTGGCTAACAAGAACTAGATTACTTACCGCTCCTACGGAAAGGCTTCTCCTACTATGGCTTCAAATTCTCTACCGCAAAATCCCGGACTCCTCATCCAGCTTGGCGGCAAAATGGAAAACGGCATCACCAGCGTGGGCGCTTCCGTGCCGGTGACCATGGTAACGGCGCAGCAAATGCACGATGACACCGTCGCGTTCCAAACGGTCGACAACAACTTCAACGCTGGACGCAGCACCGAACAGCAGGCATCGCGCGCTTACCAGGCTACCATCGCGCCACTCTACAACTGGGTCTTGAGCGTGAGCAACGTGCTCGCCAGCCGTTTCGGTACCCGCTGGAACACCCAGTGGGCGCACGCCGGATTTATCAATCATACTACCGCCATTCCCCAAAATACGGCGGCGCGGATCACGCTTGCTTCGCGGGTTGTGGATTACTTCAAAAAGCACCCCAGTGCGGAAGTGCCTTCGATGGGTCTAACGGCGGCCGCAGGCGCGGCACTGGTGACTGCGACGCAATCGACGCAGACCGCGCTGGCCACTGCTGATGCCGCGCAAGCAAAGGTAGGCGATGCCTGGACGGCAGCTTACGAACAATTGATCTCCACGATGACTGCGCTGTTGAAAAACCTGGAAGGAAAGTTGAGCAAGGAAGACTCCCGCTGGCTCGCCTTTGGGTTGCAAATCCCGGCGAACATTACAACTCCTAGCCAGCCGACGAATGTGACCGCGCACATGGATGGCAACGGCGCACTAGTTGTGCAGTGCGATCCGGTTGCGACCGCGTGGCGCTATCGTTTCCGCATGATGATTTTGGGCGTGCAAACAGACTACGCTCTGGTAGCCAGCTCGACTGAGCCGATCGCTTCGATCACAGGCAAAGCCGACCCGGGACAAACCGTCCAGATCATCGTGCAAGCGGTCAGCGGAAATCTGCAGGGCAAAGCGAGCGATCCGATCGTCTTCACGGTGCCTTTCGCCGCCAAGGCGGCGATGGCAGAGGCGACGGGTCCAACGGAGCACGCTTTAGCTCCATCGGCGAGCGACAATCGCCATACGAACGGCCATCGTTTGCCGGCGATGAGCTAAAGAATGTCTTAACCGCGCTCATTTTGGTTATTGGGAAACGGCGGCTCTGGAGACGGGGCCGCCGGTTTGTTTCGAAGCAGGCGTGAACGGCTTCTGCCCGCACCCGCAGAAGCGTTGCGTTACTGCGGCTTTGCCAAGAGCCGGAGCGCGTTTATCCTCCGCCGATGAATTCGCAGATTCTGGCCGGAAAAGTCGGCGTCGTTTTCGGAGTGGCGAACAAGCGCAGCATTGCCTGGGCGATTGCGAAAGCGTGGGCGAACGCGGGCGCGCGCTTGATTTTTAATTATCAAGGCGAGCGGCTGAAAGATAATGTGGCCGAATTGGCGAGTGAGTTCGGTGAAAACGTTCCGCTTTTTCCCTGCGACGTTTCGAGTGACGAAGAGATCGAGAAGTTTTTCGGAAAAGTGCGCGGCGAAACCGATCAACTGGATTTGATGCTGCATTCGGTCGCATTCGCGCCGAAGGAAGCGTTGGAGGGCGATTTCGTCAGCACTACCCGCGAGGCTTTTCGCACCGCGCACGATATCAGCGCCTATTCGCTGGTCGCGCTCGCGCGCGAAGCCGCGCCTTTGATGACGCACGGTGGCAGCATCGTTTCGATGACCTATTACGGCGCGGAAAAAGTAGTGCCGCATTATAACGTGATGGGAGTTGCAAAGGCCTCGTTAGAGGCCAGCACGCGTTATCTTGCCTACGATCTCGGTCCGAAAAAAATCCGCGTCAATTGCATTTCCGCCGGACCGATGAACACGCTGGCGGCGCGCGGCATCAGCGGGTTCATGTCGATGATGAAGCATTATCAGGAGCGCGCGCCGCTCAAGCGCAGTTGCGAGGCCAGCGAGCTGGGAGCGACCGGAGTTTTTCTGGCGAGCGACGGCGCGGCCGCGATCACCGGTCAGGTGATTTATGTCGATGGCGGGTATCAGATCATGGGGATGTGACTTTTCCTCGTGCTCCTGCTCGTAATCGAAAAGACAGAAGGTCGAGCACGATTACGATCACGAGCATGAGCACGAGTATTGCATCGAAGTTAGGCGTGCTATTGGGTGACGGGATCGTCGCCGATGATGCCGAAACGCTGGCCGAACACTCTGGCGACAAATGGTTCGCACATGAGTCACCGGAAGTCGTCGTCTTCGCTCGCTCGACGGACGACGTGAGCAAGCTGCTGCGCTTCGCTAACGAGAACCAGATTCCAGTGACCGCGCGCGGGGCTGGTTATGGTTATGTCGGCAGTTGTGTGCCGGTGAAACGCGGAATCGCGCTTTCCCTCGCGCGCATGAATCGGATCAAGGAAATCAATTTTGCCGACGCAATTGCGGTCGTCGAGCCGGGCGTGATCACGGCCGAGTTGGCGCGCGCGGCACGTGCGCAAAGACTTTTTTATCCGCCCGATCCGGCCAGTCTCGAGCATTGCACCATCGGAGGAAATATTGCGACGAACGCCGGCGGTCCGCGCTGTTTGAAATATGGCGTCACCCGCACCTACGTGAGCGGATTGGAAATTGTGCTCGCGAACGGCGAAGTGCTGCGCACCGGCGGCCGTGTGCACAAAAATAAGACCGGCTTCGATCTCATCGGTCTGTTTGTGGGTTCGGAGGGAATGCTCGGCATTGCCACTGAGATCACACTGAAACTTCTGCCGCTCCCGCCCGCTCGCGCGACTCTCTCCGTGTCGTTTAGTTCTATGAGCGAGGCGGCCGCGATGGTACAGGGAATTTTCGGCGCCGGATTTCTGCCGTCGTCGCTCGAGATCGCGGACAAGTTTACCCTGGAAGCGGCTCGCCACGATTCTGGCGCGTCACACGTGCCACCCGGCCACGCGCATCTGCTGGTGGATCTGGACGGACAGGAAGAAACAGTACGGATAGAAATGGAAAAACTGCGCGCACTGGTGGCGGGAAGAAATCCCACGGCGGTCGAAGTGGCGACAAACGAAAGCGATTCCGAAAAACTTTGGGCGCTCCGCCGCGAGTTCAGCAATTCATTGCGGGCTACCGGGCTAACAAAACTTAATCAAGATATCGTGGTGCCGCGGAGCCGGCTGGTCGATTTAGTTTCCTTTGCGGAAAGTTTGTCGGCCCGTTCTGGTTTCCCGATTGCGTGTTTCGGACACGCTGGCGACGGCAACATTCACGTCAATATCATGGCGGATCGTTTCAATCGCGAAGCGGCCGTGCGCGAGAAAGTTCAGGCGACGCTGGACGAACTTTTTGCGCAAGTGCTGGAGTGGGGTGGGGTAATTACAGGTGAGCATGGAATCGGTCTGGCGAAGAAACGCTGGTGGCCGGAGGCGACGAGCGATGTTTCGCGCGAGGTGCATCGCATGCTTAAGCATGCGCTCGACCCGAACGACATTCTAAATCCGGGAAAGTTTGTCGATTGATCGTCATCCCGAGCGAAGCCGAGGGATCCCGCCGCGCAAGCTTTAAGGTAACTTCCGCGGGATCCCTCGGCTTCGCTCGGGATGACGGTTATTGCGAGAGCCGTAGCTCAGCGACAATGGCGCGATGATCGCTGGAGGCTTTCGTAGTCTCGCTCACGCGCACAGACGCGAGGCTGGCATTGAGGAAAAAAATGTGATCGAAACAGGCTGCCGGAAAAAACTTGTCCGCTGGCAGACTGATGCGCTGGTTGAACGGAATTCCCTTCCAGCACCAGTTGAAGCCCAGTTCGGTGAGTGAGCGAACGGTGCTTTCGCTAACAAAACGTGGATCGTCCGGCGCGGTATTGAAATCGCCGCCGATCACCCAGGTAATGCGGCCTAATTTTCCGTAGGCGTTGTTCATGGCGGCGATGTGATCGATGAGCTGATGGATGCACTCTTCGCGAATGAAAATGTTTTCGTGAATCTCGCCGCGATTACTCTTGAGGTGGACGGTATAGACCAGCAGCAATTTGTGCGGCGCGATTTCATAGGCGGCGAAGGCAAACCCGCGCGGCGGAACGAGCGCACCGTGCGGCCTCCATTGTTCCACCCACGCGCTCATGGGCTGGAACCGGCTCGCGATTGCCACTTGCTGGCCAACGTTCTGGCCTTCGCGCGGCGGAAAATTAGATACGACATCGACTTTCATTCCAGGCAGCGACGCGAGCGCGAGAGTTGCCTTGGAGAAATCGCGCACTTCCTCCATTCCGATCACATCGGGATTGATTACCGCGATATCGCGCTGGACGGCGTCAATTTGTTTTTGCTCCGCGCCGGGAGAGGCTTCCGGGCGACGGCCGGGAAACCATTGGATGTTCCAAAAGGCCACGCGCAGGGCAGAAGGTGATTTTTCGCCGGCTGTCGAATCGTCGCTGGCCATCAGCGCGAGCAGCACCAGGCCAATCCAGATTTGTTTCATTCTATACCTCGTTAGCTGCGCGAAACGAGTTTCTGCAATTGCGCGCTGGCGGCTCGCTCCGCTTCGGCACGCGATGAGTAACCGGCCACAATTAACTCCAGCATCTGTGTTCCCACATCTCGTTTGCCGCGCCAGGCCGCTTCGAGCCGGCCGCGTGCGGTCCAGTTTTCCGCATTGAGCTGCGATGGATCGGGCGCGGTTCCGTCCCAGTAACAATAAAAGACGTACAGCGGCGTGCCGCTGGCATCGAAAGCGTAATTACGAATGGGCAACGGAATATCGTTGATCGTTTGCAGGCGAAATGCGGCCGGACCCCGTTGCATGATGCCGCTGGCGGGGAGACAAATGTCCGGCCGATGATTTTTGATGAACAGACCGGCCGTGCGTCCGGGAAGCCAGCGGAAGAAATACATTTGCCAGGCGTGACCATCCGCGCCGGTCCAGGATGCGCCGCCGCCCTCATTGTAGCGAAGTAATTCCTGCGCTTCCTCGGCCACCGGCACCCGGTGAAAATCGGCCGAATTCTGCGGCCAGTTGATCGACCAGGCGACGAGATTCGCGGGCGATCGATGGGCGCGATACCAAAACCAGGTGCCGACCTCCGCCAGCGCCAAAAGGCCGCACAAGCTAACAAGAAATAGACGAGAAATGGGAAAGCTCGAATGTTCCGAAGTGAGAGTGGCTTCATCGCGCTGGTGGCGGCGAAGAAAAAGACTGATCAGCCAGAGCGCCACCAGGCAAATGATAAGAATGCTGTAGCCGGCGGGATCGTGCCAGCGTTTGATGGCGGCGATGCCGTGCTCAGCTCCGACATAAACGAGAATGAAAGTGCGCACCAAATTGCAGCCGAAGGCGAGCAGTGCGCCGCATAAAACGAGAACGACGCGCCGCCAGACGCTGAAGCGATAAAGTTCGCCGAAAAAAAGTGAGACCATAAATGTCGCCTGGAGCGAACGGACGCCGGTGCAGGCTTCGTCAATGCCGACCAGACCTGCGCCAACTTCAATGACGTTGCCTCGTTGCAGGGCGGGAACTCCGACAAGGTTTAGAAATTCAACATTGAGAGCGGCATCGAGACGCATCAAACTTTGAATGACAAATTGCTCGAGTTGCGTCGGCCAGGGCACTGCCACCAGGAAAAAGAGAATCGGAAAAGCGAAATGCCGCAGCCACGCGACGCCACCGGCGAGGTAGAGAAGAGAAAGTGAAATTGCGACCACCGCGAAACTAAAAATCCAACTGAGCAGACGCCAGTCGGGATTCGCTTCCGCAACGAGACGCGCCGGCACAAAGACGAGCGCGATAATAAATGCGCTAACGATAATTAGTGAGCGGCCGGCGCCTCTTTTGGCCGGCGGCGCGCTCTCCCAGCGACGCCAAAACAGATAAGCGGCCGCGAAGGGCACGGCCCAGCCGTAACCGTATTGTGGATTGATCGACCACTCGAAGCGGAGCCGCGACACCACTTCCGCCCAGATCAATATTAATACCGCCAGCGCAAAAAAATCAGTCGTTCGCGGAATCAGGCGCGGCGAGGCCGGCAGGGAAACGACGTTACTGCTCACGAAGTTATGGAGACTTGAGCACCTTGCGAGCCGCTGAAAGAGGGAACCGCTGGCTCGAACGCTGCTGCTTTGGGGAAGGTGAGATAAGCGAAAACATCAGCGCGTTGACATTAACAGTGGCAAAAGAAAGCTCCTAGCGTGCAGCAGTTCACCGAAAAAATCGAGCGCTCGCTCTTTCGGATTTTTCTCGCGATTGCAGCGTTGATCGCGTTGCTGGCTTTCGCCGGTTACTTTAGTTTGCGCGCTTTTCATGGCTGGCAAAAGGATAGGCTGCTGACGCAGGCGAACGCGCTCTTACACGATGGCGATTACAAACGCGCCAGCCTGGATGCGGAGCGCGTTTTACAAATCGACCCGAACAATGCGGATGCGAACCGCCTGCTGGCCACGATGGCTGAGCGCGGCGGAATGCGGACGGCAATCGATTTTCGCCGACGAGTGGTGGAACTGGGGAGCCCGCGTGCGAGCGATATTCTGGCCTGGGCGCGTTGCGCGCTGCGTTTTGGCGACGATGCCAGCGCGCGGCAGGCGCTGGACCGGCTGCCGGAACGGGAGCGGAAGACGGCGGAATATCATGCCTTGCGCGGTGACGTTGCGTTGCTGGCGCGTAACCCGGCCAATTATGAAAAAGAAATGGCAATGGCGCAGCAATTGGACCCGGCTAACAAGACGTATGCACTGGCGCTGGCGGGTTTTCGCATTGCTCAAGGCGACGCCGGGGCACACGCGGAGGGAACGCGCGTCCTGGAAGGACTGCGGCAGGACGCGGCCACCCGCCATGATGCCACCCGGCGACTGGCGGAGGATGCGATCCGGCGAAATGATTCCGCTCGCGCCATCGAGCACGCGCGCGCACTCGATGCCATGCCGGAACGCGATTTTTCCGATCGCCTGCTATCGCTGACTGCGCTGAAGTTGAATGATGATAAGAGCGCACCGGGACTGCTGGCGCAGTTGCAAAAGGAATGCGGAGATGATCCGGCAAAAATTGCTGCACTGCTGGCGTGGATGAATGGCCAGAAACTGTCGCGCTCCGCCGTCGAGTGGATGAAGACCTTGCCCACAACGGTTTTGTCGCAAAAAACTTTGCCTTTAACCGCCGCGGATACGCTGGTGGCGGCGAAGGATTGGGATGGCCTGGAGAAATTTTTGGGCAAGGCAAACTGGGGCCCGGTCGATTTCATGCGCAGCGCCCTTCTGGCGCGGGCCGCGCGCGAGGCCGGTAAAGAAACCGAGTGGGCGCAACAATGGAATGACGCGACGAAAAAGGTTGGTTCGTATTCGGACCAGGTTTTGTTGCTGGCCGAAATGGCGCAGCGATGGGGCTGGGAACGCGAGTCGCTCGATTTGCTTTGGCTGGCGGCAAAAAATCCAAAGAATGCTGATAAAACTCTGGGCGCGCTCTACAATTTTTATGCGGTCAAAGGCGACACTCAGGAAATTTATCGCGTGCTCTTGCACCTGGGCGAGCTGCATCCAAACGATCACGCGGTCGAAAATAACATCGCGCAACTTTCGCTTCTGCTGAACATGAACGTCGATCGCGCGCATCAGCTTGCGCACGAAGTTTTCCAATCGGACCCGAAGAATGCCGACTTCGCTTCCACCTACGCCTTCTCTCTCTCTCTTCGCGGCGAAAGCAGAAAAGCGGTCGAGACTTTGGCGGCGCTGCCCGAAAGCGAATTGCAGCGCCCGCCGATCGCCGCCTATTACGCGATGGTGCTGGTGGCGAATAATGAATTCGCGCGCGCCGCGCCTTTCCTTGCGCTCGGGGAAAAGGCGCATTTATTGCCAGAGGAGAAAGCGCTTTTGCAAAAGGCCAGGCTGGCCGTAGCGCAGCGTTGATTTTCTTTTGTGGCTCACGCTCAATGACGGCGGGTTCTACGATTAGTTAGTTGGAAGAATGGGCGTGGCGATTCAAAATTAAATCAATGAAAGCACACCCGATGATTTGCGCCCTCGCGCTGGTTTGCCTGCCGCAACTCGCCCGCGCCGGCGAGTTGCCAAAAGCGGCGTCGAAGAAAAAGGCTGCAATTTTCGCTTGGAAACAGCGGATCGTGACGACGATTTTTTGGATTGGCGAGCGGCCGCACGGACATAATCCAATGCCAAATCGCACCAGTTCGTGGGACAAAAACTGGACGCGAAACTATGGTGGCTTCGATAACCCCGATCGCGCGCGCCGCCGCGGTTACATACCGACTGCGTTCACGCCGCGACAGAATCCATTTTATTGCGCACTGCCTTACAACGACAAAGCGCGGACCGGTCATCGGCCCGAGGCGGCGCGGGTGGTGCCGTGGTTTAACGAGAGTTATCAGGGCTCGGCCGTGAGCACGTGCAAGGACCGCTGGATCGCGATTCGCAAAGGCAATCGCATCGCGTATGCGCAATGGGAGGATGCGGGGCCGTTTCGCACCGATCACTGGCAATACGTTTTCGGAAATGAGCGGCCGAAGCCGAACCTCAATCGCGGCGCTGGTCTCGACGTTTCGCCCGCGGTGCGCGATTTTCTGGGGTTGCAGGATACCGATGTGACTGACTGGCGGTTCGTTAATTTCGATGAAGTTCCGCGCGGGCCCTGGGCCCAGTATGGCGACAACAACACTTTTATTTTGACCCAGCGCCGCCTCGCTACTCGTGGCGCGCAAGCGCAGGCAAACTCCGCCAGCAAATCATTTCGTTAGACGCTCGCTCGCATGGGCAAAACCGGGGCGCTTTTGATTGCACTTGTGTGCGCGAGCGTACTCCAGGCGGCGGCGGCGGCGCTGCGCACGGGAAACGATGCACTCGGCGATTGGAGCACGGACGCGCCCGCCGTGCGCCGCAAAATAACCGTCAATGATCTGCCGCTGCCGAATGCGCGCGAGTCGGCAAGTAACAGTCCAGATGTCGTTAGGCCGCCAGCCAATGCGCAATTGCGAGTGCCGCCGGGATTCAAGATCGAGCAAATCAACGTCGGCAAATTGCGCGATCCACGCTTCCTGCTAACAGCGCCGAACGGCAACATTTTCATCGCCGAAAGCCGAGCCAATCAAATCTCCGTATTACGTTTTGAAAATGGCGCGGCGCACCTGGAGCTGTTTGCCGGCGCGGGATTGAGCAAACCGTTTGGCCTGGCGTTTTATCCGCCCGGTAACGATCCGCAATTTCTCTACGTCGCCAACACCAACGGCGTCATTCGTTTTCCTTATCGCAATGGCGATCTGCGCGCGCGGCGGAGCGGAAAAATTAGGAGCAGCGCTTTCCGGCGGCGGACTGTTGCGCGGCGGCGGGCATTGGACGCGCGATATTGTTTTCGCGCCGGACGGCAGCAAAATGTACGTCTCGGTCGGCTCGCGCTCGAACGATTCGGACGACGCTGCGGAAGCGGAGCGTGCGCGAATTTTTGAATTCAATCCCGATGGGTCGGGGCGAAAAGTTTTTGCCTGGGGAATTCGCAACGCGATCGGGATCGCGTTTCGTCCCGGGACGCGCGAACTTTGGATGAGCACAAACGAGCGCGACGAACTGGGCGAAAATCTCGTCCCGGATTACATCAGCCGTGTCGAGGAAGGTGGCTTTTACGGCTGGCCCTGGTTTTATCTCGGCAATCATCAGGACCCGCGACATCGCGGAGAGCATCCTGAGCTGGCGGCGAAATCAATCGTGCCGGACGTGTTGGTGCAATCACATTCTGCTTCGCTTAATCTTTGCTTTTACAACGGCCAGCAATTTCCGCCGGAATATCGCGGCGATATTTTTACAGCTTTTCACGGCTCGTGGAATCGTAGCCGCCGCACCGGCTACAAGATCGTGCGCGTTCCTTTCGATCACGCGAGCGGAAAAGCGCGTGGCGAGTATGAAGATTTCGTCACAGGTTTCGTTAGCTCGTCGGAAAACGTCTGGGGCCGGCCGGTTGGAATCGCGGTCGCAAAAGATGGCAGCCTCCTTTTCAGCGAAGACGGGAACGACACTATCTGGCGAGTAAGCTATCGCGGAAATTAGGGCGCAGTCGCGGCGGGCCCCAGGTCCTTCGCCCGATCGGAACGCGCCTGGTTTAGCCGATTGAACATTAAGAAAAGCGCCACCATCGCGCCCGCGACGACGATCGCGAAAAGGAGCAGGCTTAACTGACGGATGGTGCGCGAACGCTCGTGGGTGCGTTTCCACTCACCCCGTTTATTCTCCAGCTCAAAATCGAGCGCGCGCGCAATTTTATCCGCGCCATTCTCCTTGTCTTCATTCGCCACGTCCGAAGAATAGCGATTGCTCTCCGGTTACGAAATGGAATCTCACCGTCGCAATCTCATCGCGCATGTGCTGCCGATGTTTTTGTTTCTCGCCCTGCTTGGTCTTGGGCAAGGGCTGCACGTGTGGCGAGGTTTCTTTTTTCAGCACTCCGAGTTTTGGATTTTTCCGCTCCAAACTTTTCTTTGCAGCGCGGCGCTGTTCTGGTTTTGGCGCTGCTACACCCTGGGCGCTCCGCAAAAAATCTTCTTTACGCTTGCCGTTGGCATCGCGGTCTTCCTTCTCTGGATTTCTCCCCAACAATTTCTCGGGTCCGCGCCGCGAACGGACGGGTTCAATCCCGATCTTCTTGCGGGGCGCGCATCCATTTACTGGGTCGAGATCTTTTTGCGTTTCGCGCGTCTGGTCGTGGTGGTTCCGTTTCTGGAAGAAATTTTTTGGCGCGGATTTCTCCTGCGCTTTCTGATTGACGAAAATTTCGAGCAGGTGCCGTTTGGGAAGTTCAGTTGGTTTTCTTTCGTCGTCGTTTCCCTCCTTTTTTGTTTTAGCCATTCGCGACCGGACTGGCCGGCAGCAATTTTGACCGGCGTGATTTACAATTTCGTCGCCTACCGCACGCGCAGTCTTACCTCCTGCGTGTTGGCGCACGGCCTGACAAATTTGCTCCTCGGAATTTGGGTCATGAAAACCGGCCAATGGGGTCTTTGGTAGGCAGGAATGGCACTTCACCTGCTCCTTTTAAGTAAGATGCAGGCTACTTTTTTCCAAAAAGTCATTCTCTGCGCCATTCTTGGCTTTGCGGCGGCCTGCCTTTTCCAGTGGGGCAAGGTTTTTGTCGAAGGCGCCGACGATGCGTTGAATGCCGGCTATAAGCAGCGCGCTTCCGACCCGCTCGCTAACCACAAGTAAGCCGTTGCTCCCTGCCGCAGCGCGCATAACCTGCGTGAGCGCGCATGAAAATTGGCTTCGCCCAGATCAATTCAACGGTCGGAGATTTGCGCGGTAATTTTGAGAAAATCATCGAGGCTTACGATGAGCTGGAATGTAAGGGAGCCGAGATCGTTCTGACGCCTGAGCTGGCCATTACCGGCTACCCGCCGCAGGACCTCGTCTTTAAATCGCGTTTTGTTCCCGAAAATCTCGAAATGCTCGAGCAATTGCGCTCGCGCTTGAGCAAGGCGGCGCTGTTGGTTGGGTTCGTCGATCGCAATGCCGGACGCGGCAAACCGTTTCACAATGCCGCCGCGCTCCTGCAGCCGGGCCAGCAAATTCAGAAAACCTATAAGTCGCTTTTGCCGACCTATGATGTGTTCGACGAAGACCGTTATTTCCAGCCCGCGAGTGAGATTGCGCCGCTGGATTTTCGCGGCCATAAAATCGGCGTCACCGTTTGCGAAGACATCTGGACGGAACGTTACCTGCCGCGGCAACTCTACGCAGTGGAACCCGTGCCCGCGCTTGTCAGACAGGGAGCCGAGATCATTCTCAATGTCAGCGCCTCGCCGTTTAATCTTCGCAAACCAGAGGTCCGGCGCGAAATGATTTGCGGACTCGCCGCCGCGCAGCAGCGCGCGATTTTTTATTGCAACGCCATCGGCGGAAACGACGAGCTGGTGTTTGATGGCCATTCCCTGGCGGTCAATGCCCGCGGCGAATTGCTGGCGCAACTCGCTTCGTTTGCTGAGGCGAAGGAAATTATCGACACCGGAGCCGCGCCCTGCGCCGCGATTTTCAGCGCCGACCAGATCGCGGAACTTTACGCCGCGCTCCGGCTTGGCCTGCGCGATTACCTAACAAAATGTGGATTCAAAAGCGCAGTGCTCGGTTTGAGCGGCGGAATCGATTCCGCTGTGGTCGCCGCCATCGCAGCCGACGCGCTGGGCGCGCCCAACGTCACCGGAGTCGCCATGCCCAGCCAATTTTCCTCGCGCGGAAGCGTGGCCGATGCGCTGGCGCTAGCGAAGAATCTCGGCATCGAGTGCCTGCAAATCCCGATCGCCGACGCCTTCGCTGCGTTCAAAGCGCAGTTCAAAGAAATCTTTCACGGCCGCCCCGAAGACACGACTGAGGAAAACATGCAGGCGCGTTTACGCGGCATGATCCTGATGTCGCTCTCGAATAAATTCGGCCACATCGTTCTCTCGACTGGAAACAAGAGCGAACTCGCGGTTGGGTATTGCACCATATACGGCGACATGGCGGGCGGGCTCGCTGTCATCAGCGATGTCCCGAAAACGATGGTTTATCAGCTTGCGCGTTTCATTAATTCCAGCCGCGAAATCATTCCGGCGTCCACGATCGACAAACCGCCCAGCGCCGAATTGCGTCCCAATCAAAAGGATCAGGACACTCTGCCACCTTACCAAATCCTCGACGCCATCCTGCGTTTGTATGTCGAAGAAAACAGAAGCGCAGCCGAAATCATTACCGAAGGGTTTGACGAAAAAATCGTCCGCTGGGTGCAGCGTCGTGTCGATCGCAACGAATACAAACGCGCGCAAGCCGCGCCTGGGTTGAAGGTGACCAGCCGCGCCTTTGGCATCGGTCGCCGGATGCCCATCGCGCAGCGTTACGTCGGTTAGATCAGCGAAAGAGGAAGACGTGCACCGCGTTGGAATCGAACCAACAACCCAGTGATTAAGAGTCACTTGCTCTGCCAATTGAGCTAGCGGTGCGTGGCAGGCGATTATTTTCCCGCACTTACGCGAGGGCGCAATAGATTTTCCTCGAGTCCTGGATTTTGAAGTTGGTTCAAGCGAAGAATGCCGGCATGCCAGCGATTAAACTGGAAACCGAGCGTTTGTTTTTGCGCGAGCTGAGTGATGAGGACGCGGAGTTCATGCTTGAGCTGTTAAATGAGCCCGCCTTCATCCGAAACATCGGTGATCGTGGAGTGCGGACGATCGCTGATGCCACGGGATACATTCACGAACGAATAGTTTCGGGATACAATCGCGATGGATTCGGGATGTGGCTGGTGCAACTGAAGACTAGCGGCGAGAAACTAGGCACTTGCGGTTTGATCAAACGCGACGCGCTCGAAGATGTAGAGCTTGGGTTCAGTTTTCTTGAGCGCAACTGGTCGCGCGGCTTCGGTCTCGAGTCCGCCACCGCCGCGATGAGATACGGCTGGAAAGCAGTAAAACTTGAGCGCCTGACCGCGATCGTCGCGCTACACAACGCCCCGTCGACTCGCTTGCTGGAGAAACTCGGTTTCCGCTACGAGAAAATGGTCCGCTTAAAACCAAACGACGTCGAGTTAAAGCTCTTTGCCATCGCGCGGCATTGGTGAGAGACCCAATTGGAACGCACGGTTGAACATCTTTCGTTTTCTTTATTGGCTGGCGGCACGGTATGTGGCGCAGCATCCGTTGCTCGGGTTGCTCAATGTGCTCAGCATCGCGACTGGCGTGACGCTCTTTCTCGCCATCCAGCTCGCCAACGTCAGCGCTAACAAATCCTTTGCAGAAACGATCGATCTGATCGCGGGCAAGGCGCAGCTCGAAATTACCGCGCCGGCGAATGATCTTCCAGACGATGCTCTTCGAATCGCGCAGCAAACTCCCGGCGTGACCGCCGCCACTCCGCTGGTGCGTGGCCTGGTCACCCTCCCGGAGTTTCCCGGCGAATATCTCGATGTTCTCGGGATCGATATTTTCACGAACACGCCGTTTCGAAATTTCGAGCTGACGAATTTCGATGCGCACGATTTTGACATTACCGAATGGCTTGGTGACGGCGATGGACTTGCGCTCACCGAATCGTTTGCCCAGGAGCATCATTTTCGCCGCGGCGATGCGCTCCGTGTCCAGGTAAATGGCGTCGAACGCAAGATGCGCGTCGGATTTATTTTGCGTGGTGATCTGACGCGCGGCGGGAACGATCGTTTCGCGGCGATGGATATCGGCTGGGCGCAGGAACTTTTCGCGATGCGCGGGAAATTGAATGCGATTGAGCTGCGTGCCGCGGGCGAGCGGGCGGCGGTGAGCAAACGGCTGCGCGCTCAATTTCCGCCAACAGTGGAAATCGCCGCGCCATCCCGGCGAAGTGAGCAGGTCGATAAGATGCTGGCAAGTTTTCAACTCAACCTGACTGCGATGAGCCTCGTCTCATTGCTGGTTGGCGGCTTTTTGATTTTCAACACCATCTCGGCTTCGGTTGTTCGTCGCCGGCGCGAGATCGGAATTCTGCGCGCGCTCGGAACTTCCCGCGTGCAAGTCAGTGCGATTTTTATCGGGGAAGCGGCGGTGGCGGGTCTAATCGGAACGGCGCTGGGATTGCTCTTTGGAACGCTGCTGGCCCGCGGGCTTTTGGGCGCAGTCTCGAACACCGTCTCAGCGCTTTATGTATTGATCGATGTGCGTGAGATCGCGCTCAATCTGCCGGCTTACATTGCAGCCGCGTTACTAGGTCTCGTTAGCGCGATCGGGGCCGCGGTCATTCCGGCGCGCGCGGCCGGTTTGATGGCGCCGGTGCGAGCGTTGCAGCCCGATGTTTACTCTGAAACGCGGGCGACGAATGGGCGTTGGAGATTAATCGCTGCTACCTCTTTCATGGGTTTGGTGGCGGGATTGGCGGCTATTTTATTCAGTGCAATTGCGCTCCACTTCGGCCCCGCCTGGCTGAGTTTTTTGGCCGCCTTTTTTTGTTTGGCCGGCGCCGCTTGCCTTGCTCCGCTGGTGGTGAAGGCGATGGCCAGCGTTGCCCCGCAATTTTTGCGACCCGGAAAACTCGAGCCGGAAATCGCGGCACTAAATTTACGACGATCTCTCTCGCGCAACTCCATCACCACCGCGGCCCTGGCCTGCGCAGTGGCGATGGCGCTGGCGGTGAGCGTGATGATTTTTTCTTTTCGCGAAACAATTACAACCTGGATCAATCAGACGCTGGTGGCGGACTTGTTTATTTCACCAGCGACAAATGAAATCGCCGGCCCGAGCTCCTTTATGCCGCCGGCAGCGATTTCGTTTTTTGAATCGAACGACGCGGTCGTGGCCGTTGATACTTTTCGAATGATCGAGCTGCCGTTTCGCGGGGAACGGATGGCGCTGGCGGCCATTCGCGCGGTCGGTGCGCGCACATTTGTTTTCACCCAGGGAAATCAAGCCCAATTGATGGAGCGTTTTCGGAATGAACGCTGCGTGATTATTTCCGAAAGTTTCGCGCGACGGTATCATCTGCGCGCGGGCGAACCGCTCGATATCCCGACCTCAAAAGGGCCGGTTAGGTTGCCGATTGCCGGAATTTTTTATGACTACACGCGGGATCAGGGGACGGTCTATACCAGCGCGCGAAATTTCGTCGCGCTTTTCGGCGATGCGCGCGTGAACAGCATCGCCATCTATTTAAGAAAAGATGGGGAACCTCTGCTAACAACATTCAGGCAGCGATTCAGCAGGGAAGGGGAGTTCGCCATTTACTCCAATCGCGCCCTCCGAAACCGCGCTTTCGAAGTATTTGATCAGACGTTTGCGATTACTTACTTGTTGCGCGCGATTGCGGTCATCGTCGCGATCCTGGGCATATTTCTTTCCTTTAGCACTCTGGTGCTGGAGCGAACGCACCCGCTAGCCATTCTGCGAGCGCTCGGCACTTCGGCCCGTCAGATTCGCTCAATCACAATCTGGGAATCGTTATATGTGGGAATCGTCGCCAGCATTCTGGGAATGATCGCCGGCATCGGATTGGCGATCATTTTGACCGAAGTCGTTAATCGGGCCTTCTTCGGCTGGACGATTCAATTGCATTTTCCCTGGCTTATTCTGGGAACGACGCCGCTCTGGATTTTGGCGAGCGTGGTGTTGGCGGCGATTCTGCCGGCGGTCCGTGCCGGGCGGCTGAATCTTTCAGAAGTGTTGCGAGCGGAATGAAGGGCGCATTATTGGTGCTGCTTGCGATCACGGCTCCAGCGCTGGAGGGACGCTCGCAGTGGCGTCCGAGTTCATCCGGGGACGGGACAGCGCCCGTCCGTCCAGATTGGCGTTACGCGGCGCCCGGTTGGGATTACGAATTTCCGCGCGACCACTATTCGCACCCGGAATTCAAGACCGAGTGGTGGTATTTCACCGGCAATCTGTTTGATCAGCAACAGCGCCGTTACGGATTCGAGCTGACGTTTTTTCGCGAAGGAATTATTTCACCGAACCAGCGCGCGCCGGATCGCTCTCGTTTCATTGTCGATGATCTGAAGTTCGCCCATTTTACCGTCACCGATGTGGCGGGTCGGAAGTTTCGATTTGAACAAAAAGCCAGCCGGGGCGCATTTGGCGAAGCCGGGTTCGATCGCGGCGACCACATCGCGTGGATTGAAGATTGGTCGCTGCGACTTTTGTCGAACGGCGAATTTGTCATCGCCGCGAAAACGACGGAAGCAGAGTTGGAGCTAAACTTAACGACCCTTAAGCCGCCAATTATTCACGGCAAAAATGGAGTGAGCGTAAAGGCGGCGGGTCCGAACCACGCGTCGCAATATTATTCGCTTACCCGCCTTGCGACCACGGGAACGCTGCGTCTGGGCGGAAACGAAATGACGGTCGCGGGCGAGAGCTGGTTCGATCATGAATGGGCGACCAATCAACTGGCGCCCGGCCAGGTCGGCTGGGATTGGCTCTGCCTGCAATTTAAAAACGGAACCGAGCTGATGCTCTATCAAATGCGTCTGCGCGACGGCAGCCGCGATCTGGCTTCCAGCGGAACATTCATCGCCGCGGACGGGAAAGCAGTTCATCTGCACGCGAACGATTTCTCTTTTACGCCGATCGCGCATTGGAAAAGCGAGAAGACGAAAGCCGATTATCCGGTGGCGTGGCGGGTGGCAATTCCGTCGCAGGGATTGCAATTCGAAGTGCAGCCGGCGTTGAGAGAGCAGGAGCTGGCGCTATTGCCGCTGGCCTACTGGGAAGGCGCGGTCGATGCGCGCGGCGAGAAAGTGAATGGTGTCGGCTATCTGGAACTGACTGGCTACGCCGGGCCGTTGGAAACGCTCACGCGTTAAGTTAACGATTCGCAGAAACTGTAGGGCAAGCGCTCCGTTTGCCGGTTCAAAGCCGGGCAGGCGGAGCGCCCGCCCTACAATTACGCTTGCGTGTGGCGGGCGAAATGAAGCTCAACGCCCTTCGGCAAGAGGCGCTTGCGACCGCGTTGGCGCCGACGCGCCAGAGTAGCTCGGCCGCCTTTGGTCTTCATTCGCGCGCGAAAACCATGCTGGCGTTTGCGCGTGCGCTTCGATGGTTGATAGGTGCGTTTCATGCGGCCGCGGAATGGAGGCGAAAGGTAGGAGCGCCTTTCTATTTGTCAACGAAAGCGATTTGCAGGGCAACGACTCTTCGTTGCCTGGCAAGACTATATGCCCGGCAAGCAGGAGTGCCCGCCTTGCAGGTTTGCCAATGAAAACCGTGGGTTGCTACCGCCGCATTTTTCGCGGATAAACCGTCAGGCATGAGCGAGGTAGTAATAGAACCCGCCACGGCGGAAGACCTGGATGAGTTGTCCAATTTGCTGGGCGAACTTTTTCGGGACGAGAGCGATTTTCGCCCGAATAAGGAGAAACAACTGCGCGGGTTGCGTTTGATTTTCGAGGAACCGAATCGGGGACGAGTTTTTGTTTTGCGCCGCGACCGCGCCATCGTTGGGATGATTAATTTGCTTTTCACGATTAGCACCGCGGAAGGCGGTTTCGTTTTGCTGCTGGAAGATTTGGTGGTGCACGATGCCTATCGCGACCACGGTTACGGTTCGAAGTTGCTCGAATACGCGATCGATTTTGCGCGTAAGAAAAATTTCCTCCGCATCACCCTCCTGACCGACCGCCCGGAAATGAAATCGCAGGCTTTCTTCAAGCGCCACGGTTTTTTCGAGTCGGCTATGATTCCGATGCGGTTGCTGGTGACGCCGGAAAACTCGCAAAGCGACATCACCCTTTGAGGAGATTTGCAGTCGAAGTAATTTCGACGACCTAACCATCATGATGCGCGGCGGTGTAATTCGTCTTTTCCGGTTTGCAGGCATCGACGTGTTTCTGCACTTCAGCTGGTTCCTCATCGCGGCATTTTACATCCCCAGTTACATGGCGGGTTATCAGTCGCGGGTCTGGGGAGTGCTGGAGTATCTCGCTATTTTCGTCATTGTGCTCATCCACGAATTCGGACACGCGCTGGCCTGCCGGCAAGTTGGCGGGGTAGCCGATCGAATCGTCCTTTGGCCGCTCGGCGGCATAGCTTTCGTTAACCCGCCGCGGCGCGCCGGCGCTTATCTCTGGAGCATCGCGGCCGGCCCGCTGGTTAACGTCGTTCTTGTTCCGATCCTGGCGCTGGCAGGAAACCTGGTATCGCAAAGCCAGGATTCTCTCACCACAACCGACGCTTATCACTTTATCCACGACCTGCGCCGCCTCAATCTCGCGCTTTTGATTTTTAATATGCCTATTTTTCCGCTCGACGGTGGCCAGATCTTGCGTGGACTTCTCTGGTTTCCATTCGGCGAAATACGCAGCCTGCAAATCAGCAGCCTGGTTGGCTTGATCGGAGGCGTAGCGCTGGTGCTGTTTGCCTTGGTGGGCTTGGGCTGGAACCTCTGGCTAGTTGTGATCGCACTTTTTCTGCTCAGCCGTGCCTGGTATGGCTGGCAAACTGCCAAGGCGATGATCGCGGCGGAGAAAGCCGGAATTTCCGTTTCTCCTTCGCCGACCGCGCCGGAGAATCCGATTTCGCGCTAGTTATTTCAGCGCGTCGATTTGCTGCGACAGACGCTGGCGAAATTCGTGCCGGAATTGAATCTCATCTGCGGCAGTCGCGACAGGCCGTGCGCTTGCTTCACCCAGATATTTTTGCGCGAACGATTTTAGCTCGTCGATCCGCGCCGGATCGGAGAAGAGCAAAAACAAACCGGGGAAATAAGTGTTGGCGCCGAGGGCATCGACTTTTTCGGCGAGCAGTTTTTGATTCGCGAGGGCAAATTGCCAGGCCATCTCGGAATGACCGCTTTCGCGCGCTACTTTCGAGAGAAGATAGACCGCGCGGCTGGTTGGCAACTCATCCGTGAGGGTGAGGGCGAGAGTTTTTTTGATCAATGCTGGATCAGTGCTGAAAGCTAACGCTTCATAGAAAGTTTGTTTCTCCTCGGTGCTGGCGGTTTTTAAACCGAGCGAGTGCAATTGTTCCCAGGTCGTGGCATCTCCATTTCGCATCACCACCGCGAAAGTGGGACCGCGCAAATCCGGCGCGACCTTGGCCGGGTCCTTCAGGTAACTCTGGAAATTTTGCCGGCAGAACCGGATTACATCCTGGTCGCCGAATAATCCGAGCATCTGCACCAGACTTGCCCGCAGAAGTGAAATCATGGGCGCTTCATCGGGTTTGGGCAGCATCGCGCTCGAATCAAGAGTCGGCCGCAGCACTCCGCGCGCGTAGCTGAAAAACTTGTCACGCTCCGGTGTTGGCAGCAGCAAGTGGTCGATAAAATCGAAGGCGCTCATGATTTGCTCGCGCTCCGCTAATTCGGCGCCGGGAGGAATGCGCGCGATCAGCTCGGTGTAAAACGAAAACGGCTGGCTGCCCTGTTGCACAAAGGCCCAGGCATCGCTGAGCAAATTCACCTTCTCCGGCACATTCATTCCGGGCAGCGCCGCCAGGAGCAGTTTCCAGGAAGGGTCATCGTAGGCGACGCGATAGTTACCGGCGCCATCGACGTTTAATTTGAGAGCACGATCGACCGGCACATTCTCTAGTTGAGCCGTTTTTTCCGGCATTAACAACGTCGCCGGAGCGCTTTGGCCAGCGATAAAATAGGTAAGCGGAATTTTCCAGATCTCGTTAGTGTTATCGCGGAAATTGATCGCGAAACGTTCCTGCGTGAGAGAAATATTGTCGCCGCTCTCGCGTTTCACAGTCACCACAGGAAACCCGGGTTGCTGGGTCCAGCCTGCGGCGATATCGGCCACCGGTTTGCCGGAAGCTTCCGTTAATGAATTCCAGAGATCCGCCGTGGTCGAATTCGAGTATTGGTGCACTTTAATGTAGGCCCGAATCCCGGTGCGAAAAGCATCTTCGCCCAAAAAATTTTCCAGCATGCGGAGAAACGATTGCCCTTTTTTGTAGGTGATATCGTCGAAGGCGTTGTTCGCTTCGCCCTCGTTTGCGATCACCTGTTGAATAGGGTGGGTCGTGTTGCGGGCATCACCTTCCATTGCCTGTTCTTTGGCAATACCGATCCGGCGCATCGGATCGCGGGGCGCGCCTTTCTCCAGCCACACCTCCCAGCGCGGATTAAAATTAGTGGTGCACTTTGCTCCCATCCAGGAAGC
>DAIOVO010000037.1:0-4915 GCA_036758965.1 Chthoniobacterales bacterium | reverse complement strand
TCGGATGCGTGACCGAAAGCGCGTCCGTGGCCATGGCGTGATCCTTGTCCGCGGCGGCGCGCAACCAGACCTGCCACTGCGGGTTAAAATGATCCGAGCATTTGGTTCCCATCCAGGAGGCGAATCCTTCGTTCAGCCAAAGATTGTCCCACCACGCCATGGTAACGAGATCGCCGAACCATTGATGCGCCACTTCATGCGCGATCACTTCGAAGACCCGCTGCCTGGTGGCGACGGAAGAAGTTTGCGGGTCAAACAAGAGCGCCGTCTCGTAGTAAGTAATGCCGCCCCAGTTTTCCATCGCGCCGCCGAAACCGCCGGGCAGCGCGATTTGGTCGAGCTTCGGCAACGGATAAGCCACTCCGAAATAATCGTTGTAGTAATGGAGAATCTGCTTCGTGCTTTCGAGCGCGTAACGACCTTTCTCTGCATTGTTTTTTGTCGTGATAACTCGCAGCTTCACGCCATCGATTTCCGATTCGACGGCATCGAACTCGCCTGCGCAAAAGACATTAAGATAACTCGCCATCGCGGGCGTCGGCTGAAAATGAACTTCGCGTCCGCCATTCACTTTGCGTTCGCTCGCCACCGGCATGTTGGAGACGGCCATCCAATTTTCCGGAACGGTGGCAGTTAGTTGAAACTTCGCGCGAAAGCTCGGTTCATCCCAGCAGGGAAAAAATCGGCGCGCATCAGTTGGCTCAAATTGGGTGCCAAGCAGCATTTTCTTCGCCCCGCTGCCTGGCTCCTGGTATTTGGCGTAGAAAAATCCGCGCCCGTACTGGACGATCCGGCCGGCGAATTTTAAGTCCAGAGTGTGCTCGCCGGCTAACAAATCCTCAGCAAAGGTGATGGTGACGGTCTCTCGTTTTTTATCGAGTTTGATGGCCGAGGGCGGGACCACCTTATCATCCAGCCGCGCCTCAGAGACTGTCATGTCTGCGGCGTTAAAAATAATTTCGCGCGCTGGTTGCTCGAGCTGGAGCTTGACCGTTTCGCAGCCGCTAAAGGTCAGGTTTTTCAGATCGGGCTGAATGGAGATCGCGTACTCGAGTGGCCGAATATTTTTCGGCAGCTTGCCGGGCGTGCTGGCGAAGTCGAATGGTTTCTCGGCAACTAACGACGTCACAAAAACGAGGAAGAGCAGCGGCAAAAGTGTTCGCATCCTGCCACTAAACAATGGTCGCGCATTTCCGCATCTTCTCTATTGAACGACGAGCACGATCACCAGTTGACCGTCGCCGATCTGCGGCCCGCGAATGACAAGCGGACTGGCTTTGCTCAATTGCGCTTCGGTTTCGAGCAACATTTTTTCCTGCTGAAAAAGCTTGAGATTCAAAACGTAAGCGCCCGCTTTTTCGCCGCGAGCATCGACGTGCAGCGAAAAATATTTGCTCTTCGCCAGCCAATCTTCTTCGCCCGTTCGGATCGTTTTTTTGGATTCACCGATGACCAAAAAGTTCGGGTAGCCAAAAATTTGCCTCAAAGTTCCTTCCAGGCGCGTGATTTCGGGCGGGGGGGGTGGCACCGGCGCGCCACTGGCGACGAGCAATCCACTCCAGACAGTTTGTTCGGCGGTGCGCGCAAAGAGGTCGCTGCCAAAAGCGACTGTGATAATCGCCAGCAGCAACAAAAGGCGCCGTCCCATTTTACTTGGCGGCGTACTCCGGCGGCAACGATTGCAGGCCATCCACCCACAGCACCGTCACGTGCTGATCTTTTTTCTCGAACATGGAGATGGTGGCGTTGGGGCTGACTGCGGGATCGACGCGATAGTTTAGAATCTGGGTGAGATATTCGGATTGATCGGCCGGGGTGTGCTGTTGAATAACTAACAAGGCGCAGATAACAAACGCGGCCAGCGAGGTCGCGCCGCCCCACAGCAGCCGCCGAATGGTCCACCATCCGCGCCGCGGGTTGGCGGAGGAAACACTCGGGCGATCTTCGCGCTCGATTCGCTCCCGCAGTTGATGACTGAAAAAGTCCGCGTTGCTTAACGCGACGGCGCCGAGCTCTTCCCGCAACAAATTGCCGAGCTGCTTCGCACCGCGCTTTTCCGCTTCCGCTGCGGCGCGGTCGGGCAGTGAAGAAAGAAAATCCTCCAGTTCACGGCCGGAGAGTTGGTCGTCGATCCACGCGCTCCAATTTTCTTCAACTGTTTTCATAAACGTCCTTCAAAAGAGTTTGCAATTTTTTCCGCGCGTAGAACAGGCGCGACATCACTGTGCCGATGGAACAGCCGACTGCCTCCGCGATTTCATGATACTGCAACCCTTCGGTTTCTTTCATTAAAACGACGGCGCGATGTTCCGGCGAAAGCTGGGCAATGGCCTGTTCGATGCGCGCGCGCACTTCGCCGCGTACCATTCGTTCGTGTGGCAACGCTTCCGCCCGCGGGACGGTTTTGGAAGCGGGATCGATCTCGCGCAATTGCACGTTATCATCGAATTCAGCGCCGGTGCCTTTGATCTGCTTCTTGCGCAGCCAGTCGATGGTCACATTCATGACGATGCGATAGACCCAGGTATAAAAAGAAGACTTCCCACGAAAGCGCGCGATCGATTTCCACGCTTTGACAAAACTGTCCTGCGCAAGATCCCAGGCATCCTGCTCGTTATGGACCATGTTATAGATCATTCCAAAAACTCGGGTGCGGTAGCGCGTGACCAACTCATCGAAGGCGGCTGTATCGCCGCGTTGGCAGCGTTGCACCAGCTCCATTTCGGTGACGTCGGAGGCAGTTGCTTCCGTTTGCATAATTGGACGGCTCGGCGGCTAATTCATTCAACCGCCGCTCTTAGCGTTTCAGCGATTGCCAAAACGCCGGCGCCATTCGCAGCGATATTCTCCGGTGAGCGTAATAATGCCGTCGCGCACTTGGAATAAGCGCTGCACCAGAACGGCGTGTTGGGAAGGCGAAATGCGCTTCTCACGCAGAAGCGCGGCGGCGCCATCCAGTGAAAGCGTGATCGCCTTCAATGCGCGCTTGAGATAGGCGATCGTCATCCCAATTTCATCCACATCTTCGCCGCTCAAGGCCGCCGCCAGCTTCGCGCTCGCCAGGGCCGCGTGGGTGGCCAGTTTTACCGCGGAAGGCTCGTTTTGCAGCGATGCGTCCCGATCAAACATTTGATCGATCCAAACGGTAAGGGCAAAAGCGGCGCGATAAAGGCTGTGCTCCTCGAAGGAATCCATCGGTGGCCCGGGAGCAACTTCCGTCGTCTCCTCATCCAGTAACGCATCCACTTCCTGCGTCCAATCCTTTCCTTCCAGCAATTGCGTCCAGCCCATTTCCTGCGCGATGATCTGGTCCCGGTTAGGATCATCCAGATACTTTTCCAGCAGCTCCATATATTTTTCGGTCTTCTGGTCCTGCTGTTGCAGGAAGCGTTCCCATTCGTATTCGTCCCAAACGCGCTCGGGCTCGTGGTCGAATTCGGCCATGGAAATTATTAAACTCCACCTCGCGCCGGTGCGCAAAAGATATTGTCGGGCTATGCCCGGCTCTCTCGGCTGACATTTTTGACGAACGCCGCCGTCTGCAACTAGACTTGCTCAGTGTCGGCGCTGGATGAAGAGAAAGATGCGCAGTTTTATCGCGATACCGAAGCGATCGCGTTTCCCAAGTTGGACGACGCTCAAATTGGGCAGCTCGACGGCCTGGGTAAACGGGTAACTTGCCCAAAGGCGAGTTGATCTATCGCGCCGGCGAGCGCGATTTTGGTTTATCCGTCATCGTGCGCGGCGAAGTGGAGGTTTTCGAAACGCGCGATCGCGAAGAACAAATTCTGGCTACTTGGCGAGCGCGCGGGTGAAGTCCGACGCGGAAGTCCTGCAGGTGCCGGCGGCAGAATTGCGCAAGGCGCTGGCCGAACTGCCGGTGGGCGAGCCGATCATGAACGCGCTCATCATGCGTCGGCGGCGGTTGCGGCGCGATCCCGATTTCGCCGGCTTCCGCGTGCTGGCTGCGCATGCTGACCGCCAGGGCCGCGAAATCGACGATTTCCTCGACAAAAATCACATTCCGCATCGGCTGGTCGAGGTCGAAAGCGAGCCGCGAGCTAACGAATCGTATGCATCTAACGAATCGTGATTTGCCCGTGCTCATTACCTCAGCCGGCAAGCCATTGCGCCGGCCGTCACTGCGGGAAGTAGCGCGAGAAGTCGGGCTGCTCCGTCCGCTGGCGCGAGAGGACGAGAAGGAAATCCACTGCGATCTTGCCATCATCGGAGCTGGACCAGCCGGCTTGGCCGCCGCCGTTTATGCGACATCGGAAGCGTTGCAGAGGGTCGTGCTCGAAAGTCATGCGCCTGGCGGACAAGCCGGTTCGTCGTCCTTGATCGAAAACTTCTTTGGATTTCCAACCGGAATCAGCGGAGGCGCCCTGACCTGGCTGGCGCAATTGCAGGCCTACCGATTTGGCGCAAAATTTTCCACACCTTCCCAGGCGCTTTCGCTCGATTATCATCCAGAGCGCGAATACCGCGCCGACCTTTATATTGAAGGATGCGACGCCGTTCTGCATGCAAAGTGTGCGTTGATCGCGACTGGTGCGCAATACCAACGCCTGGCCGCCGAGGCCGCGAGCGATTCGAAGGTCTGGGAATTTATTACGCCGCCACTGCGCTTGAAGGTCAGCTTTGCCGCAACGCGACGGTGTTTGTTGTCGGCGGGGCGAATTCGGCCGGGCAGGCGGCGATGTTTATTTCTGAAGGCGCTGCCAGGGTCTTGTTAGTTATCCGGGGCGAAAAACTGGCCGCGACCATGTCGGATTACCTTTCGCGACGGGTGTTGGCGAAGGAAAATATCGAGCTGCTCACGTGCACCGAGATTCGGAAATTCAACGGCCACCAGGTGCTGGAGTCGGTTGAATTGGAAAATAAAAAGACCGGCGAACGTCGAACCGTAAAGACG
>DAIOVO010000036.1:19884-25861 GCA_036758965.1 Chthoniobacterales bacterium | reverse complement strand
CGGCACGCGCGCGCCGGAAGAATTGTTCGCGATCATGCCGCCAATCGTTGCGCGCGAGCTGGTCGCCACGTCCGGCCCGAAACAGAATCCGTGCGGTTTCAGAAAAGCGTTGAGTTGATCGAGCACCACGCCTGCGCCGGCGCGCACGCTGCGTTTCTCCAAATCGAGTTCGTTGATCTGGCGATTATGCCGGGAGAAATCGACAATCAGACCGTCACCAATTGCGTTCCCGACCAAACTCGTTCCGGCGCCGCGCGGCGTGACCGAAATTCCGGCGTCAATCGCGGACGAAATGACCGAACTCGCCTCGCCGGTCGACCGCGGAAACGCCACCGCCGCCGGCTGAATTTGATAAATGGAAGCGTCGGTCGCGTAGAGAATGCGCGTAAGCGAATCGGATCTCACATCGCAGCTCCCGGCTCGCAACTTCCTCAAGCTCGCTTCCGTCACGCCTGGATTATCGCCCGCCGGATGAAACGATCAAAACGCGCGTGGCTTTAGAGCTAGCCGCGAACAAGCGTGCGCAATCGCCTCGCCGTTTCTTCGCGGTCGATTTTTCCCGAGGCAACATCAAGCATTAATTTTTCCCACGCTGGGCTGTCCGGCTTCGTTTCAACTCCATTCAATCGCAGGAAAAGAATCGCCGCCGTCATCGCCGTGCGTTTGTTCCCATCAACGTAAGGATGATTGCCGCAAAGCGAAAAAAGATATGCCGAGGCGATTTCGACTAGGTCTTTGTAGGGCGATTTTCCGCCAAAACTTGATTGCGGGGCAAAGACGGCGGAAGCGAGCAGATTCTCGTCGCGTAAACCCGGTGAGCCGCCAAAGCCTTTGAGCGCCGCGGCATGTATCTCATGCACGATCTCGATAGTGAGATGCGTGCAATCGTCCGGCGTCGCCTTCACGCGAGCCGCTTCAGCGTTTTGCGATAATCTTTGACGGTGCGCTTGATCGTTTCGGAAATTTCTTTCGCTGACGGTCCCCGGCGAATCGGCATCAACGTGATCGCGCCGCTCCCGGGCGCGATCGAAACGTCCACCTGATCGCCGGTTTTGAGCCGGGCGAGATCGAGCAGCGCGCGATCGAAAATGATTCCCTGGGAATTGCCGATCTTGGAAATGGTCTTGGTCATGATGTAATACTATGTTTTACATAACCGAAAATCAACGAACTACTCTTACTCCTAATCTTAATCCAAAACATGAACGAAAAGATTAGGAGCAAGATTAGGATTAGGATTTATGAGTTGAGAAAATGAAACCGAAGACCAAGGCAAAACGTTTGCCTGCGACGAACCTGCGCGAAGTGATCATCGTCGGCGGCGGCCTGGCCGGTCTTTCGGCTGCGATTTATCTCGGACGCGATGAACGCGATACCCTCGTGATCGATGCCGGCCATTCGATGGCAAGATGGGAACCCGAGGTGGAAAATTATCTGGGTTTTCCCGATGGAATCGCGGGCGACGACCTGTTGAAATTCGGGCGTAAACAATCGCGCCGTTACGCCGTCGATTTTGCCAACGACGAAATCGTGTCGGTCAGAAAGACGAAGCACGCTTTTATTCTGCGAGGAAAAAAAAGACGCTATCGCGCGCGGAGTTTGCTGCTGGCGACCGGAATTTTTCACATCCCGCCGGCTATTCCCGATGTAAGAGAATGCCTCGGGCACAGCATGTTTTTTTGCAAGGATTGCGATGGTTTTCGCGTCCGCGGGAAACGGATCGCGATCGTGGGAGCGAACAACGAGGCGGTCGAGTATGCGCTCGGGCTGCTGTATTATTCGCCCTCGGTAATTGTGACGCCGAACGGCGAAAGCCCGCAGTGGGACCGGAAGCACGCGAACTGGTTGCGCGAATACGAAATCCCGATGCGCCCGGAAAAGATTCGCAAAGTAAAACATCGCGGCCGGAAAATTCGTGCGCTGGTTTTTGGCGAGGCCGACGAAGTGAAAATCGATTACATTTTCACCACCCGCGGCGATATTTTTCACAGCGAGCTGGCTACACAACTGGGCGCGCAATTGGATTCGGACGGCGAGATCAAAATCGATCACTGCATGCGCACGACCGTAAAACGGCTCTATGCGGCCGGCTGCGTGACGCCGGCGAACTGCCAGATGATCATCGCGGCCGGGCAGGGCGCGGCGGCGGCGCAGGCGATCAATCGCGATTTGTTTGAAGCCAGTTTACGGGATCACGAGCTGCGCCGTTTTCGCGAAGGGCAAATCGACAAGCGAACACGTCATCCCGAGGGCAGCCGAGGGATCCCGTGGCGCTGCCGTTAAGCTAACGCGACGGGCTCCCTCGGCTGGGCTCGGGATGACGGCGCGGCCAGGAACATTTCGCGCTTTGCAAATCGGTCTTCTCTCTGGATAGTTGCCCAGCTAAATTTCTTTTCGCATGGACGCGACCACGACTCATTCTCACGACGCGCACCCGCCTTCGCCCGGCTCCGGCGCGGCAGGCGACACCCACCACGAACACGAGCATCACGAGCTCGGTTTTTGGAGAAAATATATTTTCTCCACCGACCACAAAGTGATCGGTCTGCAATACGGCATTTGCGGCCTTATTTTTTTGTTCTTCGGCTTTAGCCTGATGATGCTGATGCGCTGGCAACTGGCGTATCCGGGCATCGCACTTCCCGGGATCGGTAACGCCCTCGGCCATTTCTTCGGCCCCGGCTCGATGCCAGACGGAAAGATGACGCCGGAATTCTACAACTCGTTAGGCGCGATGCACGGCACCATCATGATTTTCCTCGGCATTGTCCCGATCGCCTTCGCCGCTTTTGGCAATTTCGTCGTGCCGCTGCAAATCGGTGCGCCCGATATGACCTTTCCGAAAATTAACGCCGCCAGTTTCTGGGCGTTTTTCGCTGGTGCGCTCGTCATGCTGGCCAGTTTTTTCGTGCCGGGCGGCGCGGCCAAAGGCGGCTGGACTTCCTACACTCCGTTAGCGGCAATTTCCGATTCCGGGCCGACCTACAATCCGATTTTCAACGGCCAGACGATGTGGCTGATCGGTTTCATTTTCCTCATCACTTCATCGCTTCTCGGGGCGGTCAATTTCATCACCACCATCATTCAATTGCGCGCGCCCGGCCTGACCTGGATGCGGCTACCGTTTTTCGTTTGGGCGCAATTTGTGACGGCGTTTCTATTGTTGCTCGCCTTTCCGCCGCTCGAAGCCGCCATCGTCATGCAACTGATGGATCGACTGGCCGCGACCAGTTTCTTTTTGCCGAGCGGACTGGTGGTGAATGGCGCGCAGGTGCACATCAGCGGCGGCGGCAGCCCGCTTCTCTGGCAGCATCTCTTTTGGTTCCTCGGCCACCCGGAAGTGTATGTCCTGATTCTGCCCGGCATGGGCATCGTGGCGGAAGTTTTGGCGAACAATTCCCGCAAACCGCTCTGGGGCTATAAATCGTTAGTTTTCGCGGCTCTCGTCCTCGGTTTTCTGTCTTTCATCGTTTGGGCGCATCACATGTGGCTGACCGGCATGGGCACAACCGTGAGCGCGTTTTTCCAAACCACCACGCTCATTATTTCCATTCCGTCGGTCATTATCCTGAGCGCGTTTTTCATTTCGCTCTGGGGCGGTTCGATTCGCTTCAACACCCCGATGCTTTTCGCGACCGCCTTTTTGCCGATGTTCGGCATCGGCGGATTAACCGGCATTCCGCTGTCGTTTAATTCGGCTGATCTTTATTTGCACGATACCTACTACATCATCGCGCATTTCCATTACATCGTTGCACCGGGTACGATCTTCGCCGTCTTCGCCGGCATTTATTTTTGGTTCCCGAAAGCGACCGGGCGAATGATGAGTGAGTTCTGGGGCAAAGTGCATTTCTGGCCATCGCTTATTTGCATGAACGTCATTTTCCTGCCGATGTTTTTACAGGGCATGCTCGGAATGCACCGGCGCTGGTTTGATGGCGGCCAGGGCTGGAATGTGGCGAATGAAAAAGTCTGGGGCCTGACTGGTTTTGAATGGAACAAACCGATCTCCATCGCCGCCTGGTGCATGGGCCTGGCGCAGATTCCATTCATCATTAATTTCTTCTACAGCATCTGGCGTGGGAAAAAGACGGAGAACGATAATCCGTGGGACGCAACCACGCTGGAATGGATGGCGCCCTCGCCGCCGCCGCACGGCAATTTCATCACTGCCCCGGTCGCTTACCGCGGCCCGTATGAATACAGCCTCCCTCGTCGCGGGAGGGATTACACCATGCAGAACGAGCCGATCGAGCCGAGCGAGCAAAGGCGGCCGCGCCCCGAAACCGAGCCGGTCCTTCGTGCCTAACGAGAATTAGAAATGGAAATTCCCTACACCGTTTCCGCCCGGCGCGACACCGGGCTTTGGAACGCCAAGATCGGCATCTGGCTTTTTCTCGCTTCGGAAGTAATGCTCTTCGGCGGACTTTTTTCCGCCTACATTTTTCTCCGGCTCGATGCCACACCCGGAGATTGGCCGCACGGTTTATTAAACGTGCCGGTGGGCACGATGAATACCGCCATTCTCATCATCTCGTCGGTGACGGTGGTGCTGGCCTGGGCGGCGCTCAAGATGCGGCAGCTAACGAGATATAAAATCTACATGGCGCTCACCATTATCTGCGGCATCATCTTTCTGGCGGTGAAATTGGCCTACGAATGGCCGCAGAAGTACGATCACTTTGGCGTTTACATTAAAGAAAGCGCTTTGCCGAAATACGAGGATTACCTCGGCAACCGCCACGCCCTGAAAAATGGCCTGGCTCCGCGGCGCGAAATCACCGGGCATTTGCACAACGAATCCGCGCTGCATGACGCCAAAATTAATGATTATGAGATCGCTCTCGATCCCCAAAATGCGGAGCCGACCAATGCGGCCATGGACCGCCCGCATTTTTGGCCGCTGTCGCCATCAAAAAAGATCGCAACCATCGAGAAGGAGGACGTGCAATACGCCAGCATGTTTTTGCCGAAACACAGCGCCTATTTCGCGACATATTTTATCATCACCGGGCTGCACGGCGCCCACGTGCTCGCCGGAGTGCTCGTTTTTTGCTACATGCTTTTACCAGCGAGCATACGGCTTTACCGTCAAAATCCCGAGCACCTCGCCAACCGGGTAGAGGTTTCCGGCCTCTTCTGGCATTTTGTCGATCTCGTTTGGATTTTCGTTTTTCCGCTCTTTTATTTGCTCTAGCCCACCATGAACAACATCCCCGATATTTCACCGCAGGCCCACGAAACAGAAGAGTACGCCCACGGCGTACACAGCCACGTGAAGCGCTATCTTCTGGTCGGCGCAGTTCTTCTTTTTTTTACCGGAATCACTGTCTGGCTTTCCTACGTCGATTTCGGGTCTCGCAAGGCGAACATCGCGGTTGCGATGCTGGTGGCGGCGATCAAAGCCTCCTGTGTGGCGGCGATTTTCATGCATCTCTCCGCCGAAAAACGGCTCGTTTATCGCATTCTCATCTTCACCGTCGTCTTTGTGCTGGGACTTTTCTGGCTCACTTACCTGGCTTGGTATAACCCAATCGTTCGCTGAGATGTCGCTCAAAGGTTTCCATATCGTTTTCGTTATTTTCTCTGTGCTGCTCTCGCTTGGAGTCGCGGCTTATTGTGCCTGGGTCGATTACGTCGCCGGTCAGCCAATTTATCAGACTGGAATGATCGTCTCCTTCGTCAGCGCCATCGCGCTTTTCGTTTATGGCGTCTGGTTTTATCGCAAAATGAAACAGCTGCGCATCATCACATGAAAAAGTTTTCGGTTTTACTAACTGCGATGCTTTTGTTTGCGCCGCTCGCGCAGACCTGGGCTTGCTCAGCTTGTTTCGGCGATTACCGCAACACTCCCGGCGGCGCGCCACCGAGCATCCAGCATATGGCAGCCGCGATTTGGGTGCTGATGTTTGTGGTCATGTCCGTTCTGGGTGGAGTGGGCGCCTTTGGTTTTCATCTTTGGCGTTGCAGCCGACGC
>DAIOVO010000036.1:0-19874 GCA_036758965.1 Chthoniobacterales bacterium | reverse complement strand
TCGAACCGCACCAGCAGTTAGTGGAAGAAGATTTGTCCAGGTATGCTTAGGCTGGCGCTGATTAACGAATTCCTCGGCCTGCCGCCGAACGCCTCCGAGCACGGTTATCAGATCGATCACATCATCGAGTTCTGCCACTGGTTCATGGGCGCGCTTTTCCTCGGCTGGACTGCGTTTTTCATTTACGTGCTAATCCGGTTTCATCGCAGCCGTCATCCCCGGGCCGACCACGCCGGCGTGACCAGCGGAATTTCCACTCATTTGGAATTCGCGGTTGTTCTGATCGAGGCCGTGCTGTTGGTCGGCTTTGCTGTCCCGCTTTGGGCCAGACGCGTGAATCAGTTTCCCGACACCAAAGACGCGCTTCTCGTGCACGTCGTTGGTCAGCAGTTCAACTGGAATTATCATTTACCAGGGCCCGACGGCGTCTTTGGAAAACGCGATATCGATTTGGTCACGAACAATAATCCGATCGGTTTGGATAAATCGGACCCGGCCTCGAAAGATGATCTGGTTCTCGTAGGCGAACTGCATGCGCCCGTGAATCGCCCGGTCATCATCGAGCTTTCCTCAAAAGACGTGATTCATAATTTTGATCTTCCGAGTATGCGCATCGCCCAGGACGCAATTCCCGGGTCGATCATTCCGATGTGGTTCAAGCCGCTCAAGACCGGAACGTACGAAGTGGTTTGCGGGCAACTCTGCGGCCTCGGGCATTACAGCATGAAAGGCAGTCTGGTTGTCGATACGCCCGAGGAATATCAAGCGTGGTTGAAAGAACGCGCCGAGATGGCGCAACCGCAAACTGCGCCCGCGCCAACGCAGCGCCCGCCCGGCGAACCGCCGCCTGGTCCCACGCCCGGAACCATCCCGCAGCCCGGCGCTGCGCGTCCGCAGAATTCCGAGGCGCCCCCGGCGGGTAATCCGCCCGCGCCTTCCCCAACTCCCCAGCCGTAACACAGGCATCCTGCCTGTCTGGTCGAGCGGGCGTCCTCGCCTGCTTTCTTCCTCTTGCGGGGCAAGATGCCGGACCTTCCACAAGTCGATTGCCGTCTGCGCGGCTCGGGATGAGCGACGACCGATGCCGCGTTTGCTAGAGCGCGCACTTTCGCGCAGCGTGATGCAGGCAAATGAAAATGCGGCGGAGCAGCTCTCGAAATTCATGGCTCAATCGCTTCGCCTGGTTCACGGCCGCCACCACCGTTTTACTGATTTGCAGCGGCGGCATGGTTACCAGCAAAGGCGCCGGACTCGCCGTCCCGGATTGGCCGACCACTTTTGGTTACAACATGTTTTTGTTTCCGGCATCGAAATGGATCGGCGGCATTTTCTTCGAGCACACCCATCGCCTGATTGCCTCGGCCGTCGGTCTCCTGACATTAATTCTTTGTGGCTGGCTTTGGCTGCGTGAGCCGCGCCGCTGGGTCCGAATCCTGGGGTTGATCGCAGTGGGCGCGGTAATTTTGCAAGGCGTGCTCGGCGGGCTGCGAGTCACGATGTTGAAGGATCAACTCGGAATTTTCCACGCCTGTCTGGCGCAGGCGTTCCTGGCCTTGTTAGTTGTCATCGCTCTCGTCACTTCGACTTCGTGGCAAAAGTTTCGACCGCCCGTTTCTTCAAGTGCAAGGCTCCGCGTGATTGCGCTCGTCACCACCGCGTTGATTTATTTTCAGCTCGCTCTCGGCGCGACCATGCGTCATCAGCATCGCGATCTTTCCATCACCGATTTTCCGACTGCTTATGGCCAATGGATTCCCGATACCAGCCCGGCCATCCTCGCGAAAATAAATAGCGCGCGCGACAAACTCGCGCTCTCCGATGTTTCCGCCGCGCAGATTTGGCTGCAAATGGTGCATCGCTTCGGCGCGCTCCTTGTCGGTATCGGCGTCGTAACTTTTTTCGTCACCGCTTCTCGCGAAAAATATTCGCCGTCAAAAAAACTTTCGCTTCTCTGGCTCACTGGCGTCGTGGCCCAAATCACCTTGGGCGCGTGGGTGATTTGGAGTAACAAAGCCGCCGACGTCGCGACGGCGCACGTTGCTTTGGGCGCAATCATGCTCGGTCTGGGAGTTATCAACTGCGCTTTTCTTTTTCGACGCAATTCGAACGAGCCAGCAAGGGTGCCAGCGGCGATGGTGAACGCATGAAAGCCGCCGCTGTTGTTGAGCGCCACGAAGAAGCCAACGGGCGATTCGCGGATTTTTCGCAACTGATCAAAGCGCGTCTGACTTTTCTTGTTCTCGTCACGACCGCAGTCGGTTTCTATCTTGCGGCGCCGGCGCCAATAAATTTTCGTCTTTTCTGCCACGCACTTTTGGGCGCCGCGCTTGCTGCCGCGGGTGCATCGGCCCTGAACCAATGGTGGGAACGGGACCTCGACGCGCTCATGTTGCGCACTCGCTCGCGCCCAGTGCCGGCTGGGCGAATGCAACCGCGTCTTGCGCTCATCCTCGGCTGCGCCAGCTCGGCAGTGGGCGTCCTTTATCTCGCGCTGAAAACGAACCTGCTCGCCGCCATCCTTACCGCGCTCACGGTTTTGATTTACGTCCTCGCCTACACGCCGCTGAAACGCGTTACCACCGCCAACACGCTCGTCGGCGCGATTCCCGGCGCCATCCCGCCGCTCATCGGCTGGGCGGCCGCGCGCGGCACGCTCGATTTCGCCGCCTTCAGTTTGTTTCTCATTCTTTTTGTTTGGCAAATGCCACATTTTTTTGCCATCGCCTGGATTTGCCGCAGCGACTACGAACGCGCCGGATTCCACATGCTTTCGAGCGGGGACGAGTCAGGCGCGCGCAGTGCCAGCCAGAGCGTGTTCTTCTGCATCATTCTGCTGCTGGTCGCCGGCATTCCTTCCTACATCGGCCTGGCCGGACCGTTTTATCTTTTCGTGGAACTCGTGCTCGGCGTCATCTTCACCGTGCTCGCTTTTCGTTTTCATCGCGCCGGCACTTTGCAAAATGCGCGCCTGCTTTTTTTCTGGTCGATCATTTACCTCCCGCTTTTGCTCGGCACTTTGATGGTGACGAAATTATGAATTCGACCGGCGCGGTTTCGGAGGGAGTGGCGGCGACGCGAAAGTCGCGCGCCTGGTTTTATCTGCTCGTTCTCATTCCGCTCCTCACGGCTGGGTTGCTTTTTCTGCTGCGCGAAGTCGAAGTGCGCCATCTCGCCGCTCACCGATTCAACGACTACGGCGCGGTGCCCGCTTTTCAATTAACCAACCAGAATGGCCAGCCATTTGGCAGTGCCGATCTCGCCGGGAAAATCTGGATCGCTGATTTCATTTACACAACCTGTCCCGGACCGTGCCCGATGATCAGCAGCCGGATGAGCGAAATGCAGCGCCCGCTTGAAAATACCGATGTCCATTTCGTTTCATTCAGTGTCGATCCGGAAAAAGATACGCCGGCGGTTTTGCGCGGGTACGCCGAACGTTTGCAGGCGCAGCCTGGCCGTTGGGATTTCCTAACAGGACTTAAATCGACCATTTATGATCTGTCCGTCCACGGATTCAAACTCGCCGCTGGCGAGCACGACGGCGAGAATGGCGAACCGCTCCACAGCACACGCATGATTCTGGTCGATCGCCGCGGCCAAATTCGCGGTTACTACGACGCGACCGCTCCTGACACCATCACGAAATTAATCGCGGACGCGAGTCGACTGGCAAAAGAGCAGCCGCGCTGAGATTTCAGGCTCTGGGTAGCGCGCGCGTCTCGCGTGCTGGTTTTTGCGTCCCGCGAAAACAGTCTTTTGCTCTCATGAAGCGTTCAGGCGCCATCGAAAGTCCGCGAACGCGGGCCGCGTGCGCTCCCAGGAAATCAGCGCGCCGGTCCTTCGTTCGCGACGCGCTGCACATACTCCCGATAATCGCCTTTCGGTAATCGGTCGATCAACGCCGTCAGTTCACCCGGCTCGATGAATCCCATTCGCAACGCGATTTCTTCCAGGCACGCAATCTTCATTCCCTGGCGATGCTCAATCGTCGCGATGTAATTGCCCGCTTCGAGCAGACTCGTGGGCGTGCCGGTATCGAGCCACGCGATGCCGCGGCCGAGTAGTTTCACGTGCAATTCGCCCAGCCCCAGATAACGCAAATTCAAATCCGTGATCTCAATCTCGCCACGCTCCGATGGTTTGAGTTCGCGACAAAATTCCACCACCCGTTCGTCGTAAACATACAATCCCGGTACCGCGAACTGGCTCTTCGGACGTTTCGGTTTTTCCTCAAGGCTGATCGCTTTGCCATCGCCATCGAACTCGACCACACCGTAGCGCTCGGGATCGCGCACCTGATAACCAAACACGCAAGCGCCGCGCGGTTGTGCCAGGGCCTCGCGATAGAAATCGAGTTTCCCGTAAAAAATGTTGTCGCCTAAAATCAGCGAAGCGCCTCCGTCACCGACAAATTTTTCGCCAATCAAAAACGCCTGCGCAATTCCTTCCGGCTTCGCTTGCGCCGCGTAATCGATTTGAATGCCGAGCCGCGATCCATTGCCGAGAAACTCCCGGAGCATCGGCAAATCTTTCGGCGTCGAGATGATCAAAATTTCGCGCACACCGCCGAGCATGAGCGTGGCGAGGGGATAACAAATCATCGGCTTGTCGTAAACCGGGAGCAGTTGTTTGCAGACAATTTGGGTGAGCGGGAACAGGCGCGAGCCGGCGCCGCCCGCGAGCAAAATGGCCTTCTTCGTCATCGCGACATTCCTGACAGAAATTAAAGCGGGGTCAACCGCGCCGTGTTTTGTTGCGCCGGGTGTAACTCAGGCTTCCAGCCTGACGCGTCGGACGGGCTTCCAGCCTGGGCGAATCTGGAAAGTCGAAACCGCCAGGCTGGAAGCCTGCGTGACGCGTCAGCCTGGAAGGCTGAGTTACGGAGAGAATCGCTTCAGCAACGGCTCGATTGTTTTTTCGATAACAAAATTTTGCTCGATGCGTTTGCGGCCGGCTTTTCCCAAAGCGCGACGCAAATTCTCGTCGCGCGCGAGGCGCTCCATCGCATCCGCCAGCGCCTTTGCGTCGCGCGGTGAAACCAGTAAACCAGTTTCATTGGTGGCCACCAATTCTGGAATTCCCGTGACCGTGGTCGAAACAACCGGGCGTTCGCTCGCCATCGCTTCCGCGATCACGGTCGGGAAAATGTCGCTTGCCCCGCGTTCATCCGGCGCGGAAGCGAGCACGAAAATGTCACAATCATCCATCGCCGCGCGGACCTGCCGCTCGGTCCGTTCGCCGGCAAAGTTTACCGCGTTTTCCAAACTCAACTGGCTCACTCGTGTTCTTAATCCCGCGCGCTGGTTTCCTTCGCCAATGATTTCGCAGTGAAAATCGATTCCGTTTTTTTGAAGTTGCGCACAGGCATCGATCAAAACGTCGAAGCCTTTGAACGGCACCAGCCGGCCGACGCTTAAGAGACGAATTTTTCTGCCGCTTCGTTTCGGTTCGGCCAACCGAAAACGCGAGAGGTCGAGGCCATTGTAAACGCGAAAAATTTTGTTAGCGGATTCCGGGCATCGCGCGCGCAGCAGATCGCGGCTGTAATTTGTTTCCGCGCCCGCAAACTCCGCTGTCGCACACAGTTCGCGCAACAGTTCGTCATTCCCGAGATCGCTCATGAAATCCTGGCCGTGCGCGGTGATGCTGAATGGAATTCCGCTGATCGCTTTGACGAACATGGCGGTATGCGCCGCGCGATTGGCGAAGTGCACATGAAAGTGCGGCACGCGTTCGCGCTCGAATAGTTCCACAAAAAAAAGCGCGTTGCGCGCCCGCAACGCCGCTTTGTATTGCGGGCCGTATTTGCGTTCGTGCGCGGCCACCAGCTCTTTCGGCCAGCGACCGCTCCGTTTTGCTTTGCGCGCGAGTTTATCGAGCTCTTGCGAATCGGGCGCATAATGAATCGGCGCGCGCAAATTCCGTAGATATTCGTGTCGCAATTCCGTTTTGGGTGGAAGCAGCGACGTCAAAACGATTTCGTGCCCTCGCCGTTCCAGCTCGAGCATTTCCGCATCGCAAAAAGTTTGCGAGAGAACCGGGTAACGCGAATACAAATAGCCCAGCCGCATGAAGGAAATTTAACCGCGGATGACGCGGATTTGCGCGGATAAAATCTTTAACTCATTCTCCTGCTCGTGATTGTAATCGTGCTCGATCCGTTTAACCCGACGACGGTCGATTACGAGCACGGTTCCTCTGATTAATCTGCGGTTATCCGCGTAATCCGCGGTTAAACAAACGCCTACGAAAAGCGCACGTCCTTGCCCGGATCCATCTCGAAATCGAGCGTGAGCGCTTCGGCGATGTTGGGCCTGATTGTTTCGGCGTCGAACTTCACAAAAATCGGGTCGTCCCGAAACATTTCGTATTTGTCCATCGACTCGAAATCGATCGCGATAAAAAATGGCCATTCATTGTCCTGGCCGATTCGTTTGCCGCATTTGATGCTGAGCACTTCCTGGATTTTGAGCAGTTGCATGCGCGCGGTCATCATCATTTCCTCCACCCGCGCGGGTGTGATTTCCGGGTTAATTTTATAAAGGACGACGTGATGAACCATGAGATGGGCTTAAAGCTTTAGGCGTTCTGATTGAGCCGCGCAAGGAGTAATCGGACAGCGAACGGAACACGGACTTGTAGTCTGTGCAGCCCCTCTATTTTTTCCAATCGAGCACGCCTTTTCGCAGCGCGTAAATGTATCCGATCATCAAAATGGAGACGAAACTGAGCATGCTCCAAAAAATAATCGAGCTCTGCTTGATCGCGTCCCGATACACCACTGCCCACGGATACATGAAGACGATTTCGAGATCGAAAAGAATGAAGAGCATCGCGATCAGGTAAAATTTTACGCTGAATCGCGGCTGGGTTTCGCCCTGCGGCACCATCCCGCATTCGTAAGCCGAATCTTTGGTCGGCGTCCGCCGGCCGCTCTTCCCCAGAATCACACTCATGATCAGCGCCGACGCGGCGAAGCCGACCGCGACGATGATCTGAAGCAGAACCGGAAGATATTCCCGCAGCATTTCCGCTAACTCGCTGCGTGTCCGGCAATTATTTTACGGCCACGATTTTCGCCGGAGGAATATGCCCGTTTAGCGGCGCAATCGCGCTTGCCAAAGCGGAAGGCAGCCCTTTGTATTTTTTGCCATTCTTCTTTACCGCTCCGCGCGCAACGAGGTTTTGCAATTTCTCGTAAGCGCGAAGACGCAGCATTTCCTCACCGCCGCTGGCGGCGTTGCGGGCACGGAGATTTTCGTGCACGATGTCGAAGAGTTGTTTGAACTCGAACGACGCCCGGCGCGAAAGCACGGCGACTAGTTCCTCCGTGACAAGATCTGGAACCCGACGGGAAAACGCGTTTTTCTTGAGAATAGCCATAGGGCTGGAATGTAACACAAAGTTACGGAAACGCAGCACTTTTCGCACGGTTGAGAGCAAAAAATACGTCGCGACGAAATGGCGCGTCGTTCCCGAAATTTATGGAACTGGGGTTGGTGTTGCGGCTGGCGGAGTCGGCGAGATGACCGGCAAGAACGGCGAGGTCGAGGGAGCTGGTGTCGCCGCCGGGATTCGCTGCGACTGGCCTCGCCATCCACCAGCATTTTGCAGCGCGCTCCGGTATTTGAGAATGGTGAACCCGGCATAGCTCGCAATTCCCACCGCCGCCGCCTGCCCAATGGTAATGGTGCCGACCGATTCCGATCGATACCCGTTCCCGGCATAACTCGCCGAGGACACTGTCGGGCTGAGGTGGCGTGTGATGACATCGGCCGCCGGAAGTTTTTGCAGGTCGATTTTATCCGATAATCCCGGCACGAAGGCAGCGCTCAGTTGCAACGCCGGTCGCAGGGTAGTGTCCAATCGCGTGTAAAGCTCGGGCAAATTGAGATAGATAAAGCTCTGTTGCGGATCAGGCACGAGTTTGCTCGCGCCGCGATAACTTTCCGTTCCCGCGAGCGGCGTCGCCGGCGCTTTTTGTGTGATCGCGTCATCAACGCTGGCCGCATCAATCCCAAACACCAGCATGCGATTGGAAACGGCGACCATCGGGTTGAAGGCAAAAAGATTTTCGAGCGAAGGCGCCAGATAATACTGGGCGTTGTTGCGCGCACTCGCTTGCCACGCGCTGGAAGCCGTCAGGGCGGCGACAATTTTATTCGCGCGCGCGGCATCTTTCACCGGCAAAGTAATCACACCGGCCGGAATGCGCGCGTTCGCCGGCCAGTTCAGCAGGACCGAAAGTTCGTCGCCAAAGGCAACCTTGAAATCGTCGAAAGTGAGACCCGCCGCAGTCAACGCCTCTGTAATTTTATCCCACGGAGGCGCTTGGGCGGATTGTTTCACCATCTCCATTTGCTCCGAATTCAATTGCGAAGCGAAATAAAGAAAAGTGTCGGCCGATGCGAGCGGGAGCGTTTCGCGAGTCAAATTGGCGGTGGCCGCTTTTGGCATAAGCGAAAAACCGACATCGCGAATTTTTCCGCCGTCGAAAATAGTGGCATAGGCCAGGCCCTGAATTTTATCGAGCACGGTTTGTTGCCCGGCGGGAGGAGACACGCCCGCTTTTGCGCGCAGCGCGGTCAGTTTTTGCGCGAGCAATTTCGGCTGGCAATAAAATATCCAGGCGTAATTTGAGTGCATCGATTTCATCGTCGCGCGAAAATTGGCGTCGCTCTCCAGCGCCGGCGTTTTCAGCCGTCCATCGAGCCGGTCGAGCATCGCTTTGAGATCGTCCGGATTGGTCGCGACCAGAAAACGATCGCCTGCGATGGTGGAGGCGAGCGAGATCTGACGGCCATTGATCACGTCAATGTGATGCCGCTGGTAATCCGTCGCGCTGCGTTGCGCGCCGGGCACTTTGCGCAGCGCCCGTGTTTTCCATTGCTCAATGATGACGGTCGCCTGTTTTTCATCGCAACGGAAACCGAACCCACCCACGATGCGAACGGCGTCGAAGGTATTCGTGGCCAGGAAAGCGTCGTGCATCCGAAGCGCGCCGATGTCGTGGCGCATTTTAACGGTCGCGCCGTGTTTGGGTATTTGCGTCCTCGGTTTACGCAGGAAATCCTGCATCGCCGGCTCGTGAATCAGTGCGAAAAGGTCGGTCTTGTGCCAGGCGTCCCGGCTTTTTTCCCAATCGGGGAAGTAAGCATAAACGGCAGTATCCGCCGGTAACAAACTGGTGATAGGCGATTGCGCCGCCCCCGCCCCGCGCCGCACGACAAACAACACCGCCAGCACGGCGATCACCGCCAGAAGAACGAAGAGCAGAAATCGTTTCATGGCGGCATACTAGCGGGGGAGATGATTGGTGAGAAGTGAAAGGTGAAAGGTGCTTGTTGAATCGTGAATCGTGAACCGTGAACCGTGAACCGTGAACCGTGAACCGTGAACCGTGAATAGTCGTAGTCGCGCCCTGTCCGCCGCGTCTTGCGAAAAATTAGAAATTCAAAATGAAAAACGCCCCGGCTACGACTCACGCGCGCGGATGAAACTTCCGATGCACCGCCTTTAACCGTTGCTGATCGACATGCGTGTAAACCTGCGTGGTCGCGATGTCGGCGTGCCCCAGCATTTCCTGAATGATCCGCAGATCGGCCCCGTTACTCAGCAGATGCGTCGCGAAACTGTGCCGTAACAAATGCGGGTAAATGTTTTGTTCCAGACCCGACCGGCGCGCCTGCGCTTTCACGATTTGCCAGATGCGCGTCGTCGTCAGCTTCGTCCCGCGCATCGAAATAAAAATTTCGCTGCCGGTTCGCCGTTTCACCAGCTTCGGCCGCTCCGTCGCGAGATAAGCCGCCAACGCCTCACAGGCCTTGCGCCCCACCGGCACCACCCGTTCCTTGTTGCCCTTGCCGGTCACGCGCAGGATGCGTTCGTCCGCATCGAACTTCTCCAGGCGCGCGTTCGCCAACTCCGCCAGGCGCAACCCGCTCGCGTAAAGCAGCTCGATCATCGCCCGGTCGCGCAACCCCAGGGGCGCGCGCGTATCGATCGCCTCCAGCAATTGTTCCACTTCCATCTCGTTCAACGTCGCTGGCAGATAACGCTCGATCCGCGGCAGAGTCAGCGTCTCGCTCGGGTCGCGCCGAATCTTATTTTGCGCGAGCAGGAAGCGGAAAAAAATCTTTAGCGCCACCACGATTAGTTTAATCGAGGCCGCCGCCAGCCCGCTTCGTTTGCGTTCCGCCAGGTAATCAGTGATGTGCTCGATCGAAATTTCGCCCGATTCCCGCACTCCGTGGTGGCCCAGCCACTCGGCAAACTCCCGCAGCGACCGCTGGGTCGAAAGCTGATAATTCTCCGAAAGTCCCCGTTCCACCGCAAGATAGCGAATAAAAACGTCGATTTCCGCGTCCACAGACCCAAGTTCGAGCGAAATTAGTTTGCTGGCAACGCTCGTACCCGTTGACAAACTCGCCCCGTGTGATGGATCATTTATTTGTCATGAGCTTAGATCTCAACACCCTACTCAAAGACTGGCCGCACGAAACGGGCATGATCAAAGTCCGCAAAATCCTCGGCGTGGATGGGCGCGATAAATTGCAGCTGCGCATCGATCTCGGCGTGCTCCAGATGGAAATGAATGGGCGGCCCGACGGCCAGCATCCGCACGGCTGCGAATCGCTCCTCGCTTACCAGCAACAACGCGCTGCCCTGGCGCAGGCCAACAGCGGCGAGTTCGCGCTTTCGGCCGAGGAATGCTCGGAGCTCCAGCAGGAAGGCATTCAATATTACCACCGTTACGTCAGTCTCTTTCAGTTGAACGATTATCCGGGCGTAATTCGCGATACCCAGCGTAACCTCGACCTTTTCAGCTTCGTCGATGAGCACACGAATCGCGACGACATCATCTGGAATTTCCAGCAGTTCCGTCCCTACGTCATTATGATGAACACTCGCGCCAAAGCCTCCATTTGGTTGAGCGAAAATAAGTTTCCCGAAGCTTTGGCCGAGATCGAACGCGGGCGCGATTGCATCATCGAATTTTTTCAGCAATCGAACTTCCCCGAGCTGGCGAGCAAGAGCAGCGAGATCGCGTTCCTGGAGGAATGGCTGGAGGAAGTGCGCGCCAAACGTCCCTTGAGCAAGCTCGAAGTCATGCAGCGCGAAATGGAAAGCGCCATCGCTAACGAGTTCTATGAACGCGCCGCCGAGCTGCGCGACGCGATAAAAATGCTCAAAGCCGGCGAGCGCTCGGTAGTGTGACGGGAAAAAGCTGAAAAGCTGAAATTATTTCAGCGGTTTGACTAGCCGCGCTTTATTCCGCCGCGCGTGCCTTTGTAGCCGCGCGCTTTGTGAGCCGTCTGGGCGAGAGGGAAGATTGGTCAATAGTGATAGGTGCAAGGTGAATCGTAGTCGCGGCGTCCCCGCCGCGTCCAAAATTTCAGCTTTTCAGCGTTTCAGTTTTTCAGTATTTCTCTTTTGTGCGTTTGCTTTGCGAGCTACTCATCATTGGTGCGCTCATCTGGCTGGGCTGGAGCAAATCCTTTCAAAGCTGGACCTACCAGTTACGCGGAACACCGGAGCCGCCCCCCAGGGCTGTGCCCGTCGCTGCCGCAGCCGCCGGAGCCGCGCCCCGGCAACCTTTCATCCCGCGCTCCACCCGCCCGGCTCCCACTCCCGGCGGCGACTGGATGTGGGACCCGGCTCATCGCAGCACACTCGATCGCCCCGCGTTCGATTCCCAAAAGGAATCCAAATCCTATAAAGACAGCGACCGTGGCAGCTACTGGATCGATAGCCACGGTGTCCGTCATTCCTACAACGCGACGCCGGCGCCCTGAAGAAAAGTAGGAAGTAGGAAGTAGGAAGTGGAAAGTAGAAGGTGGAAAGTAGGAAGTAGAAGGTAGAGGGCGGATACTTGCCACTAACGACCCGTCACTTTCTTTCTACTTTAGCCTTTTAAATTCCGGCGTGCGATGCCGCGCCCTTGGTGATACACAAAGGCAATGCCCAAACTCAAGAAACCGACACTCAAATCGCTTGCGGCCGAAATGCGTCGGCTTCAGGGGCGCCTCGAAGATGTAGAAGACCTCATGGAGCTTCGCAGCGCAATCGACCGTAACGCCGGCAAACCTGGTGTTTCATGGGAGAAAGTGAAAACTGAGCTCGATCTCGACTAGCTCGCGAGCCAGCAAGAAACTTTCTACTTTAGCCTTCCTACTTTCTACTTTTCTTCACTCATACACCGCCTCGAGCTGCTGATCGATAATCTCGCCCGTAAACCGATCGATCGCCACGTGCAGCCAATACCGCTTCTCCCCTTGCACGATGAAATCATCCACGGTGGAGGCAGTAGTCTTGAATTGACCGCTTTGCGCAACGACATCAATCATTAGATTCCATGTTCTAGTTTGACCGACATCAGCTAGAGCCCGAATTACGGCATCGCGCGCTTCTTTATTGCCTAAGGTGGTTACGGAAGGATCTACGGCAAGTCGCGTCGCCAATTCGCTTTTGTTAATCATCGGCTGAGCAGATGTCATAGTAACCAATGCCGTAGCAATTGCATCGCGTTGGGCAGTGGTGATTAGAGGCGTGTTGTTGTTAGTGATCGTCGCGACGGCATCGAGCACTGCCTTGATCACCTGCACCTGTCTCGTATTTAGGGAGAGTTTGCCGGCGATTACATCGGAACGGGAAACCGAGTTTGGTTCAAAGATCGCAAATACATCAAGCAGTCCGGCATCACCGGAGTTGGGGGTAGTAAAGTTGAGCGTCTTCCATGGTTGGTCTCGAAAAACCGTCCCAAGTTCCGCCACCGTGCGTATTTGACGGCTGAGATTAGCCGGCCGGTCCATTGCTCTAGGCGTTGGTGAAGCAATTGCGATCGGAGGAGGAGAAGCGGACCCATACATTACGGTCTTCAAGTTGGAGATTCCATCCATGCTTGAAGAAGGCGAGTCACTGCTTCGCTGGACGCCATCTAAGTCGCTGTAGGCGTTACCCAATTGGTTGTTGGCGGCATAAAGGAAGCCCTGAAGGTAGGTTGTTCCGGCAGCAACCGTCATCGGGAAGGCCGCAGCCGGCGGTCTCATGGCCGGCGCTACTCCCTCCAGGCCCATCGCTCCAACAGAAGTCGTCTGTTGATCCATGGTATCCTCAGCGCCAGCGTAGTAATTAGCGTTGCCGTTGGCTTTGTTATCGAAGGCTTGGCTCCCCCAGACTCCAAACCGCACGGTGCGAGGATCGACAGAGACAAATTCCGGATCTTGGAATCCGACGTCTTTGTAGTCGTTATTCCCTCGACTATACATCGTATTATATATAGTTGGCGAGCCGGGCGCGGGAATGGGGGCTCCATTTGAGCAGCTATTCCAAGTCTGATATGCCTGCCACTGGTTACTTGCATTTAAGACTTGCATTTGGAACACTGTATTTGCGGCAAAAATGGGATAAGCTTTCTTGATATTCTTATATGCTTGTTTGGAGGTCTGAACGGATGTGGCGGTCCCTATCCCGTCATAAACACCAAGGGTGGTAATTCCGTCTGGGATAGTTGCAGTGATGCCACTGGAATGGAGCGGATTACCACGCTCGTTACTCGGAACAGGCGAATAGGCCGGTGCGGGAATTGCAGGACGAGCTGTTGCGAATGCATTCGCTTTTAGTTGAATGTAAGGCGCACTTCCAGTACTAGCGATGGGGGTCGATGGGTGACTACTGTTGTCATCGAGAACGATCTCACCTGTAACGGAACCGCTGGTCATGACAAAGCGCACATCCTGTAAAGCTGGTGCAGATGCCGCGTTTTGATGTGGATTCCAGAACGATGGCACGAGCCAGCTCCACCATTGGTCGTGAGTTCCATCACCCTGCGCACCGTGGCTGGACACCCAAAAGTCGAAGACAAGTTTGCTTAAGTAGGGAAGATTCTCAATGCCTGCTACTTCGTTGACACCAAACTTGATAAACGTAGGAATATTATCGGCATCCCAAGCATCGATGATGTTGGCGCCGATCTGTATGATCTGATAATCAGCGTTCGAATATTTCGCGTCCGCAGCTAGAAAGGTATTGCCAGTTGAGCCCAAGCCTATGGAACCGCTTAAGATGACCGCCTTTAAGAGTTCAAAGAAATTCGGCTCGCGACCCGGGCTTTCCGACGCAACTTGGTTCAGCGTTTTAAGAGTAGTTTGAACCGTGTTCCCTGTTGGGCCGACATAGTCCCAGTGTAGATCGAAAGAATTGCTTGAGTTCCAAACAAGTCCGAAATCCCGCTGAACGCTACCAGCGCTCGGGGCGTAGAGCCCAGCAGCCACTGGGGTTGCGGGAGGAGTGGGTGAAGGCATCAAGACTGGTTGAGCTGTCGTGTCCACGCCATTATAGCCAACTGCATCAATTCTTCGTAAAGGAAATCTTGATTTTACCAGCGGGTCGCCAACTGCCGCCAAGGTTCCATCGGAGCGCCTAAATGCATTCAGCACGCGAACATTAGGGATAAAACGATTCGCCGCCAAAGTATTGTCGCGATTGTCGAAATACGCGTATGGTTTTGGAGTTCCGGAACCGTCACTGCCACCAATGCCGGACGCATTCTGCTGTGGATACCAAGAAGGCGCGTTAAGTTCGCGACTAAAATGAGTGAAGTAAGGGAGCGCAGCGGTAGTAAGGTATGGCGCAGTGAGATCGTTGGTGGGTGAAGTTTGCGTCAAGCGCAGCAAGTCATGCCGCGAGAATGCGACCGTATTGCTTTGGCTGCTTGTTCTTGAGGTTGTGGGGCGTAGAAAACCAGAATCGGCGAAGGACGTCGCAAGTGTTGAGGTTGCCGTATTGGGGTAACGAATGAAGTCGATGAAGAAGTTCGTGCTTGAACTAGTGCCTGCGGTTGCAAATTTCCATCCTCCGTTAGACGATGAGTTATCGTTAACAAAGGTCTGTTGTTTAGTCGAGGTATCGAAGCCGGGAATAATCGCGGCATTGTTTACACTATCGAAGAGCGACGCACCCGTTTGGGTGCTTTTGAGCTGTTGACGCTGACCAGCGGTCAAGGCTGTGGAGAAAACAGGATAACCGGCGACGTTTGCGTCGAGAAGGCCACCGACATCGTACACATTGAAAGCAAACCTGCCAACAACTGCCTGATCGTTGCCGGGAGTGTAATCACGAAAGGTATTGATCCAAGTTTGGCTGGTAGCAATTCCTTGTCGGTTCAGCAGAATCCATTGAGGAAGCTGATTCGATGCTGTAAAACCCGAGCCGGTATTCAAGGTGGGAATGTTCCAGCGAGCGATACTGACGCTTCGGTTGTTTGCTGAAGAAACATCTGTTGTGCGGCTAGTAGAACCAGCGATAGAGGGCGATCTTGCGTAGCCCGCGCTAGGAAAGAACGCCGCGGTGGATTGCTTTACGAGGTTGTTAAAAGTAGCGCTGGTGGCCATGGCGCTTAGCGCTAACACGCGATAGGGAACAGCCATCTGTGGACTGGATGGCCTGTAGATAGCCGCCTGATCCGCCGTTGGTTGAAGGACTTCAGATCCACCGGCAATTTCACTCTTTATGTCTGCAATGACGAATTCAGCGCTGGCGCGCGCGAGCATGTCCGCCCGGGCGGCCGAGGAAGTGGCACTTACAATTCGGCGGTTGGTCGTTGTCCTAGTGAAGTATGCAACTACCACCAAGGTTACCATCACAATAAGGGCAAGCGTGATTATCAGGACTATCCCGGATTCTTGGCTAGCAATTCGCAATCCGCGGCGTTTCATAGATTCACACTATAGAATTGCTGATAAAACCGCAGATTCTGTCTCGTTGGCGGAAATAAGTAGTTAGCGTTTGTCGAATCATTGGATGTAAGCGTACGAAGGTTCTGATTCCAAACTTCGACGGGGGTTTGGCCGTTCGCTATCGGCCGCTTGATCTTGCTACCGATCGTGGCGGCAAAATTGTTGTCCGTTCGATAAGCTAGGTTTCGCGTGGTTTCATCGAGTACTGCTACACCTACGATTAGACCTTTCACATATCTTCCGTTGCTGTCAGCGGACGTCTCGCGAGCGAACGCAACTGGGATGCATGCACCGGACCCGTTGTTTGCGACAAAGTTACGATAGCTTGGCGGCGTCTGAACTATGGTTCCATCATCCAGAACGAAAGTAATATGCAATCGCAAGATTGCATTCCCGATAACTTGCCAGTTTAGGACATGACTAACGCTCAAGTTTGAGTTTGTAAGGTCATCCGGCATGCGCTGGTTGATGGTGCCGAAAACGTCCCAGAGGTTATATGAGGCGCTATTGCCAATATCAGCAACGCTTAAGGTAAACCGTCCATCGCCTCTATTGAGGCAAGGAAGCGCAACAGAAGTTGCATTTGTTCCGATATTTAGCGTCTGAAGACCAACTCGATATCCGACGAAAGCGGATCGCGTATCAGTGGTCCACGCGACGGTCGAAGAAGTTGGGCCCCGAGCACGGGATGTGGTAGCGAAGCCGATAGCCGAGTTGCCTGCGTCGCCGGCTTCGCTGTAATATAGCGCTGTTGCGCCGCCGCTCAGTATCGCCCCGCAGAAATCAGCTCCGAAGCGATCGAGAGCGATCCTAGCCAATGACGAGGTATCCATCTGCTTATTGGATGCCGAGACGGTCGCCGCAGTTCCTGACAACAGCTTCATGATAAACCCTAGCAGGAGAATTAAGACGGCAATCGAGACCATCAACTCGACCAAAGTGAATGCCCGCTTGTTACAGAAAGGTCGTCGCAAGCTTGGAGATTCTTTCATTGCTAGAACGTGGCCTTAGGTGAGTAGGCGACGAGTTCATCGGCAAAGCCTTGCCGACCGACCATCTGAGCTGGCTTGGTCGAAGGGCTATCAGTAGGTTTATCAGGCCATGCGACTGCAGCATAGACTCTTACGGCCTGACCTTCTATCCTTGGCGGAAAGACTTTGACGTATAACGTCTGCCGACGGGGCGTTGTCGTGTCACTTGTAGGGATTATTACTCCTCCCTCATCGATAAAGAATGCGTATTCCCAATACGGATTACCATTCGCGTCATTCTGACCGACCTGCAGGGTGGTTGGGTTTGTGGCAGGATCAGGATTATCGGAAAAGTAATTTGGAAACGCCCAGGTTGCGCTGCTCGCGCCCTTATTCACACGACGCAGTGATTGGACCGCAGAAGAAACCATGTTCAAAGCTGACGCGGCTCTTGCCTCCTCCTGTCCACGCTGCTGAGTATTTACTCCTGTGGGCAGTAAACCCATGACTGCGAGCAAACAGAATCCTATGACACCTATAGCAAGGGCGACTTCGATAAGGGAGAACGCGGCCCGTACTTTAATTCGAATGATCATGATCGGGGGCGGGTTAGTCGCAGCTGCCCGGTTCCGCCGTAGTAACTAACGATGGCGCCATCCGTAGTAACAGGAACAGTTCCGTGGGTCGGAACTAGCCCGACCGAAGTCGTGGTGCGAAAAAACACCGCGGGACTCGTGGCGTTTAGAACGTCCCCTTGCGGCGAAATTGTGACGGTCGGGACACTACTATTAAATGCGCTATCACTGAACTTAGATTGTAAGTATGACGTAGTGGTGAATGTTACCACATAGTCCGAGTTAGTCTGTAGGCTTGTATCTGCGGCAGACTTAACGTTAGTCGGAAGACTGCTATAGTTCGTCATCAGCATGCCGGATACAGTCAAAACTTTGGTCAGGGGTCGCAAATTCGTCGAACTTGTATTGGAACTACCGTCGATCGAGATTACGGCCGCGAGCTTAAGCTCAGATATGCCGGAGGTTGTTGGATTAGCAAAACCGATGTAGACGTAGCTTCGCGTAGCCATAGCCTCAGTCCGTGCCAGTTCGAGCATATTCGCGACATCATTGATCGCACGGGTCATTTTACCGGCATCGCCTATGTTCTTGAAGGAAGGAGCAGCGAACACGGAGACTATCAGAATAATTGCGATAACGACCATGAGTTCGACTAGGCTAAAGCCCGATAGGCGATCCGCGGAAGGTTGCCCAGCTTTCATTTTTTACTGCCAGGACAGAATATCGCTTGAACCCTTAAATTTGCCGGTCGTCCCTAATTCGTTCGCAAACGAAGAGCTAGTCTTTGCCCCGCCTCCCAACGCACCATTCTTCCCGTACGAGTAAGCGATTGCACCGAGAGGCAGAGGAGAGATGCCGGCACTTCCATCAGTATCCGAATACGGGTTGGCTGTACCTATCTGGTTGTCGTAAGTGGTGTCAATCGCGACGGCATAGGGACTGCCCCACGGATCATAATATCGATTATCGGAGGCCAAGCCGCCTTTCGTGCTTCTAGCGATGGGAGGTGTAAAAAAAACGATTTGCCGCGGATTCAACGCGGACACATTGGCTGAGTCGCTCCCGCCAGTATAACTACGGAGAACGTTAAATAGAACGTCGTTGTTACCGTAGCTGGTGCATCCAGACGGAGTTGTGCCAGTTCCGACGAATGAGTCCGTAGTGGTGGATGTCACCGTAATCGGATATCTGCCGTATTCGGCGTAGTAGGCGTTCACCGCAATCACGATCTGCGTGATATCATTTTTCGCCTGCGCTTTGCGGGCGTGATCGAAAGTGCTGGAAATGCCGGTCATCAGCAGGGCGGCGAGGGTAGCGATGATGAGGATGACGACGATGAGCTCGATGAGCGTGAATCCGGCGTTGCCGGAGCTCACGCGGTTGAAGGGTTGACGGGTTGAAAGGTTGAATGGAGACCGCAATGAAGGAGCGGCCGGGCTTTCCGAGGCTGAAATTGGGGAGAGGGGAGCGCGCAGCGGCGTGGTGGCTCGATTAGGATCAGGAGGGGGGAAAGGCGGAATGCGGAATGCCCGCCGCGGCGGGTAGACTTCATGCGGAATGCGGAATTGGGGACGGGGGGAAGGGGAATGCCCGCCGCGGCGGGTAGACTTCATGCGGAGTGCACGATTACGATTACGAGTAGGAGCAGGAGGATTGGGGAAACGCGGAATGCGGAATGCGGAATGCGGAATGGGGGCGGCGCTGATTCGATTAGGATCAGGATTATGAGCAGGAGTAGGATTATGGGGCGAAGGGGGAGGAGGCACGGGGGAGGAGGCAAATTACTGGAAAGCTGAAACGCTGAAAAGCGCAAAATTTGCTAGGGGACAACGGGCGGGACGCCGGGTTTGACGGAACAGGCATGATTCCTGTGTTACGCGTTTCAGCTCGCGTCCAGCGCCTCTTCGCCGCCTTCTGCCAAAGCGTCGCGAAAGAATTGTTCGAGCTTTGGCCGCGGGCGGGGATCGACAATGATGCGCTCCCAGGCTGCGTCTCCGTCTTCCCCGCGCTGTTTGACGAAAAGAACGAAATCGAGGACGGCGCTCTTTTGTCCGGTGGAAGCGAGGCGCTTTCTTCGGCGATGCGGGCGGCACGATCGTTTGTCTGCGGCGCATGGTGTTACGATTGTGTGCGATTGCGGGTGGTTGGCGAAGGGAAAGGATCCCGCGCAGGTAATGCCTGTGTTACGGCCTGGGGCTGGGCAATCGAGAAAAGTCCGCGATGGTGGGCCGCCATCGCCAGCACGCGGGCCGCGTCCATCGATCACGATCACGATTACGATTACGAGCAGGAGCACGAGGGGTCGGACGGTACGGCGGCCGTCGCTCCCAGCGCGGAAAATGCTGAAACTCTGAGATGCTGAAATAGGGACAACGGGCGGGACGCCGCGTTTGACCGAATAGGCAGGATGCCTGTGTTACGGTGGGGAGAGGCACAGTTCTAGCTTTTCTGGTGAGTCGTGCTGGAACACACGCTGTCAGCCGAAGAGCAGAGCCAGATTCTGCAGACTATCGACATGTTTGAGGTGATCGCTCAAACACAGCCGGACGATTATCAATCGCTTGAGATCCTGAAGGAGGCTTACTCGAAGG
>DAIOVO010000035.1:16055-27942 GCA_036758965.1 Chthoniobacterales bacterium | reverse complement strand
CGGCTACGGCTACACGCCGCGCGGCCGGGTTTACGACGTGGCAGACAACGGAGTCGTTATGCGTCTCTACGGTTTTGATCACAATGAAAACCTGACCACCTTTGTTACTGGGCCAAATGCGATCCAAGGAGAAATAGGGGTCAGGTAGCATGAAAGCAGTTCAGGGGCGTAAGCTGTGGGAAAAAGGAAAGGAACTGCAAAAACATGAACTACGTTGGGATAGATATACACAAGAAGTATAGCGTGCTGGCGGCGGTAGACGAGCACGGGAAAGAGTTGGCGCGTGGGCGGGTGGAGGGGAACACGGTGGAAGGCTTCACGCGGTTTTTTGGGGCGTTGGCTGGTGAGAGTAAAGTGGTCTTGGAAGCGTGCTGGAACTGGGGGCGCATCCATGATGTCTTAAGTGAGATCGAGCAAGTGGAGGAGATCGTGCTGGGGCATCCCTTGAAGACGCGGTTGATCGCCGAAGCGCAGATCAAGACTGATCGCCTGGACGCGCTGGCGCTGGCGACGCTCCTGCGGGGGAACCTGATTGCGCGGGCATATATTCCGTCTCCGGCCACGCGGGCGCGCAAGGATGAACTGCGGCAGGAGGAAGAATCGGGGTCAGTCCCCAAGACTTCTGCTCGAACGAAAGCTTATGCGGAAATCGAGCTAACCGGAATCAGACTAGGAGCCGACCGAGCCGACCGAGGGGCCGATTGATTTCCCAGGTACAAGGATACTGTAGCCAGCCGAGATGATGCGCCGGGCGGCTTCGCCGGTCTCGGGATCGGCGCGAAGAGGATCGTCATGGACGCTTTGTTTGATTTGAAATGTCCGCCTCGGTTTATCGGGGTCGGTTGTTTCGTAAATATAAGTTGGCACAGAGCAAACTACTCGGAACTAGACGCTGCGCATCCTCTTTCTTAGATGGTCGCTGATGGTCCTGGCGTGCCCCAGTTATATAGTGCTATCAATCCAGTGGATCGGAAGTAGAGTCCACTATGACGGTCTTATCTTCCGCGCCGAGGAGAGAGACGACCACTTCCGTGCCGGACGTAAGCTGCGGTGGAGCGAAGATTGCCTTGTCCAATGGCACCGACAAACCTATCGCTCGCGCCCGAACGAATCAGGCGCGTTCACAATGTGCCATTCCCAAGCAAACATTAATTATAGAGGCACGGCTCTTTCGACGGGGCGGCCTTTACCTCGCGCCGTATGAGGGCTCGCCTCCTTCGCAGTTTCTGTTCGCGCGCAAACCAGCGCACCCGAGTCCAAAGTTCGTTCCTGACCCTGAAATTAGTGTGATTCCGGTGCCGTTTCGGAGGGTAGTCTATCGCGATAACGGCCGTTGAGATTCCGCAGGCTAGATCACGATCGTGAACGATCTCGCGCAAAAGGGTTCGAAGCATTTGCGTAGTTGCTGGACTTTGGCCTTCAGCACAAATTACTCGCTTTCGGAATCGGCGCGCAGGTTTCTCCTCCTTGCCGCTAAATTCAGTGGTCGGAGGGAGAATCAAAATTCGCGGGCCGAAGGGTTGTATTTCGCCAATTCGAGGCGAGAGTGACGAGTCTCTTCTTCGATTTCCCCCGACGCCTCTGCGACAGGATTGGGGGAATAACCATTTCGTAGGCGGGGATCTGTCGTTCTATCCCTATGAAAGCAAATCTTCTTCAGGCAGCGCTAGAAGTCGTGCCCAACCCGCAAATTTTGGTAAACATGGTTTCGCGCCGCGTCCGCCAGTTATCGTTCGGCCATCGACCCCTGGTAGAGTTTGCGCCCGGGCTCGGGTTTGCGGATATCGCTTTCCTGGAAATATCCCAGCACAAGCTGACTTACGAATCTGCTCCAGACGAAAACGCCGAGAAGGTTGTAGCAAACATTGTCCGATTCCAAGAGCCGCAGATGCCCAAGAAAAAAGCAGCCTAAAACGCAGCGATGCCGCGCGGTTATTTGTTAACTGCTAATCGTCGGACAAGTTAGAAGGTAGAAGGACTAAATAGAAAAGTCTGAACGCCGGCGCGACCAAGCTGAAGTATTCAATCAACTGGACGGACGACGTAGCTGCCAGCTTGTTTGACTTCCTCGAGCTTGAGCAGGTTCCGTTGTTGCGCTTCAAGCAGGAGCTCGTTGAAGGCGCGAAACCCATGGGCGCGCTCGTTAAAACCGGGGTGCTGCCGCTTAATTGCTTCTTTGACGAGGGAAGCTCGGATGGGATAGTCGTCTCCTCGCTCTGCGCGCAGGGCTTGCACCGTTCTCATGACGAGATCGAGCGCTTCAGTGGCCGATGGCCGATGTTGCCTGCTATTATTCTCGGTGGAAACCTTACCCGAAGGCGCGCGTTTTTTGGCCGGCTCGGGTCGCACGAGATCATCGTAGTAGATGAATTCGTCGCAGTTGCTGATGAAGAGATCGGAGGTGGATTGCTTGACGCCGATGCCGATAACGGTTTTGTCGTTTTCGCGCAGCTTGCTCACCAACGGCGAAAAATCGGAGTCACCGCTAATGATGACGAAGTTGTTAACATGGTTTTTGGTGTAACAAAGATCGAGAGCGTCCACCACCATGCGAATGTCGGCGGAATTCTTTCCCGATTGGCGAACATGCGGGATCTCGATTAGCTCGAAAGCGGCTTCGTGCAGGCCGCGCTTGAATGTCTTGTAGCGGTCGAAATCGCAGTAAGCTTTTTTGACTACGATCTGGCCTTTGAGGAGAAGGCGCTCGAGCACTTTTCTGATATCGAAGGCGGGGAAGTGCGCTTCTTCTGCGCCGCGAGCAATATTTTCGAGATCAAGGAACACCGCCATGGTGGCGTGGGAATCCGTCGCGGTCATTTATTGTAGAAGAATATGGTGTCTCCCGGCATGAGATCACTATAGCGATATAGGCGCGGGGAGATAGTTGAAAATCGTTAGAGCGTGAAAGCGTTAGAGCGTGCAAGCGGAGACGCTCGGAGCGCTGTTAATAGTTTTCGTTTAGGTTCGGGTAGTTGTTGAATCCAAACTGCTTTCTTGAAGCATCAAACAGATATGCTTCACAACTTTAGATTTGCGTTTCGCCAACTGGTGAAGGCGAAGGGTTTTACCGCGGCAGCGGTGATCGTGCTCGCACTCGGGATTGGCGCGAATACCGCCATCTTCAGCCTGATGGACACACTGCTATTCCAGCCGCCTCATTACGCGAACGCGGCCGAGGTGGTACAGATTTTCTCGCAGGACAAGAAGAATCCAAAGACGTTTCGCGGGTTTTCCTACCCAACCTATCGGGATATTCGCCAACAGAACAGCGTCTTCACTGATGTAATGGCGCATAACCTTGCCATGGTTGGCGTAGGTGACAAAGGCAACACGCGCCGCGCGTTCACCGATGTGGTAAGCGCGAACTATTTCTCTCTTCTTGGTGTGATGCCAATACAGGGGCGCGCTTTCACTGCGGAAGAGGAAACGCCGGAGCGTAACTCGGCGGTTGCGATTGTGAGTTACAACTACTGGAAGAAAGGCGGGCTCAATCCTGCAATGCTGGGTTCAACGATCATGATCGACGGTCGCCCGTTCGCCGTGATTGGAATCCTGCCGCAAGGGTTCACTGGCACTACCCAAATCTTCGCGCCGGAAATCTGGTTGCCGCTGGGGGTTTACGATCAGGTTGCGAACGATTTCGAGACCGAAAACAAAGAGAAGCTCGATGATCGCGCGAGTAAACAGCTCATGATCGTTGGCCGGTTAAAGCCTGGTATGACGGCTGTCGCAGCGTTGCCTGCGCTGAAGGCGCTGGCGGGGAATCTCGAACGCGCCTATCCAGTCGAACAGAAAGATCAGACGTTCACACTGGAAACGCTTTCGCGCTTTAGCCTGAGCACCAGTCCGAGCCGCGACAATAATATTACGCGCTTGGCGCCGCTCCTCTTTGGAATGTCGGCGATTGTGTTGCTGGTGGCTTGCCTGAACCTTGCCAACATGCTGCTGGCCCGCGGCGCGGCGCGGCGAAAGGAAATCGCGATCCGGCTCGCGCTCGGCGGCAGCCGGTGGCGCATCGTGCGGCAATTGCTGTGCGAGGGATTCCTTCTCGCGCTGGCTGGAGGAGCGGTTGGCTTGCTGCTCGGTCTGTGGTCGTCCAGTTTCCTGGTGGCTTCGTTGACTAAAAAAATGCCGATCGACATCGTGTGGCAGAGTGGTTTGAACGCGCCGGTGTTAGTGGCGACGTTTACCTTTTGTCTTCTGGGAACGCTGGCCTTCGCGCTCGGGCCGGCATTGAAGCTATCGAAATCTGCGGTGATCGGCGATTTAAAGGAACACGCTGGCGAAGACCGAGTCGTCCGGCGCTGGAAATTTTTCCCGCGCAATCCACTGGTGGTGGTGCAGATCGCGTTTTCTCTCGCGCTGCTGACGGCGGCCGTGTTGTTCATTCGCGGCGCGGGCAAGGCAGCGAGGGTCGATACCGGTTTGCAAACGAGCTCGAATTACGTGTTGGAAACCGACGCCAGCCTCGCGAATTACAATCAGACCCGGGCACAGGATCTTTATCGCGCGCTCGAGGAACGGCTGGCGACGTTGCCCGGCGTCGAACACGCCAGTATTTCATCAACGGTCCCGTTTGGAATGGTCAAGCTGGATAAGTCGGTGCAGCGCGGCGGGTCGAATCCGGCGCCGGATGCGAAGGCTGCCACAGCCGCGGAAGGTCTGGCATTCAGCGCAACCTTGAACGCGGTGGGCGCGGATTATTTCAATACCGTAGGTCTGCATTTGCTGCGCGGCCGCATCTTTAATGTGGCCGAAACGATGCATCAGACCTTGGCAAAGGTCGCCATCATCGACGAAGTGCTGGCGAAAAAACTGTGGCCCGATGGAGAAGCGCTGGGCCAACGAATTCAGTTCGCAGAAAAGGACCCGGCGCAAGCCAAAAGCGATGGAACAAGAGCGCAAATCGAGATTGTGGGCATTGTGCCTTACACCCGCGGCGACTTGTTCGAGAAAAATCCCGGCGGCGCGCTTTATCTACCCTTTGCCGGCCGGTTCCAGAGCAATGTTTTCTTTCACATCAGGTTTGCGTCGAATGCCGGGCGCGATGCCGGCGCAGCTGCGGACCTGATTCGTCGCACGGTGCGTGAGGTCGATGCCACGCTCCCGATCCTGGGTTTAAAAACATTCACCCAACACCTCGATGGCAATATCGAGCTCTGGATTGTGCGCGCAGGCGCGGCGTTGTTCAGCGTCTTCGGAGGATTGGCTTTGGCGCTTGCCACGGTAGGCGTGTACGGAGTGAAGGCCTATTCCGTGGCGCGTCGGACGCGGGAGATCGGCATTCGCATGGCTCTGGGCGCGCAGCGTAAGACGGTGCAGTGGATGATTCTGCGCGAAGGCGCGGTGATGCTAACCGGTGGGTTGTTACTCGGTCTGTTGCTGGCGGCCGGCACAGGGAAGCTGCTTAGCGGAATGCTCTACGATGTCGGCGCGCTCGATCCGCTAGCCTTCACGATCGCGCCACTAGTGCTTGCGGCGGCGGCGTTACTTGCGACCTGGCTTCCGGCGCAACGCGCCACGCGAATTAGTCCGATGGCTGCGCTCCGTACGGAATAGCAGACCGAAATCCCGAACGACGAAAACGGAAGTCGAGGTTGGGGCCAGAAAAGGGACGCGCACGTTGTTTTTCAAAAGCGATTCTTAAAATGAAAACGTTTTTACTAATACTGATGGTTGGTTGTCTGGGTTGCTCTCTCGCTCTGGGACAGGTGCTCGATACCGCCAAGAACGTGGCTAAATCGACCGCGGAGAAGACGAAGGACGCCGCGAAAACGGTGGGGCGCGGCGCCAGAAACGCGGCCAACAAGGTAGCGGATGCGCTCACACCCGATCCCGACGCAACCAGAGTGGATGTGACGGTTAACGATGACAAAGTGGATATGCCGGCAAATTTGGAGCCGGGCAAGACTGCGTTTGTAGTTAAGAATGAGGGCAAGACGACGCAGAACTTCGAGGTCACGGGAGGAAGTGTTGACCGAACGTTTGTGACTCCGCCGGGACCGGGTGAGACCAGGGTTCTACATGTCACTCTGAAACGCGGTGATACGTATCGGATCTATTCGACGAATCCGGACGATGGGAAACGGACGAAGAGAATGACGTTGCACGTGAAGTAGGAGGAATCGCGCAACTCGGATTGCGAATTGCCGAAGTGAAAGGTGAGAAGTGAGAAGTGAATCGTGAATCGATCAGGAGCACGATTACGAGCAGGAGCATGATAGGCGCAGCCGGAGCTTGAACTTCTTTCGATGCCTCAGGCATGTTAGACGCGTGAGTTTTGGAAGAAGGAAGATCAATCTTTCTGTTCGCAAGCGCCATCGCACGCAGCTAGAATGTTGAGCCATGAGCTTTGTCGAGATAGTTAATGCACTTCCGGCGCTGAAACGGAGTGAACGTCGGGAGCTGGCGCGCCGCATTTTCGAGGTGGACGACGAAGAAACCGCGCTCCTCCGTGATTGCGATCGCCGCGCTGACGAGCGATTTCAAATGCTCGACGAGATGGAAGAACAAGATGGCCAGACCAGCTCCTGCTGACATCTGATACCCACTGACAGGCGCTAGCCTTAACGCAGAAGATTCACTATCTAAACATGGATTTTGGTTCCCTGATTCCTGGCCGATGAATTCTTGGAAGAAGGAACATCGAAGGTCGGTTCTCGATTTTTTGATCGAGGCGCTGTTGGTTGGGATCGGGGTGTTTCTCGCTTTGATGGCGAATAACTGGCACGAGGAGCGCGAGCATCGCGCGCTGGCCGCTTCGACGTTGCGCAATTTTGCCGAGGAGATACGAACGAATCAGCGCAATGTGGAACAGTTCCTAGTTTATCACGAGACTTTGGGTGCCGAGCTGCAAAAGTTTGTGAGGGCGCCGGGTCCGCATACTGGGGAGCAGTTTGCGCAAACGGTGCATTATGCCGGGGTGCGTCCGGTGCACTTCGAGCACACGGCCTGGGACCTGGCGCTAGCTACCCAGGCTTTGTCTTATCTTCCATCCGACCTCGCGCTGGCGATCTCCAAGGTTTACACGCAGCAGAATTCCTTTCAGACGCTGGAAAATAACTTCGTCACCGCCGCTTACACTCTGGTTACCGCCGATCTTCCCGCGGCGGGAAGTCAGCCGACGAGCGCGCAGGTATTCCCCGGCATAGAACGCCTGGCGCCGGCGATGGCATTTTTCCTCGGCGATGTGAACGTGCAGGAACCGCAGTTGCTCGCGCTTTATAAGAAGGTAGCGCCGCAGGTGGAGGGCGCGTTGGCGCGGAAGTAGTGAATAGTGATAGGTGATAAGTTGACGGCGAATGGTAGTTAATTCGCCTGGGCGAGTTCGCGGCGGGCGATGACAATGCGGGTAATGATGGCGGCGGCGGCGCAGACGATGCCGCCGGAGGCGAGGGTGAGTGAGGTGCCGATCCAATGAGCGAGCGCGCCGGCCTGGAGGCTGCCGAGTGGGATCATGGCGCCGAACAATAGCGACCAGAGACCCATCACCCGCCCACGCATTTCGTCGGGGACGATGGTCTGGACGGTTGTGTTTGAAGTAGAAAAGAAGAGCAGCATGCCGAGACCGGCGGCGAAGAGTGGAACTAACGAGAGATAGAAATTCCGGCAAAAAGCAAAAGCGAACAAGGCAATGGCGAAGAGGAAAATGCCGCCAAGAGCGAGTTTGCGCGCGGGAATGAGATCGCCCCAGGTGGCTACCAGTAATGAACCAACCAGCGCGCCAACTCCGCTGGCGGCAAGAAGCGCGCCGTAACCATTCGCGCTCAAGTGCAAAATATCCCGCGCGAACGCGGGCATGAGCACGCTGTAGGACCAGCCGAAGACGCCGACGACAAAAAAGAGAATCATGATCATACGCAAACGCGGATGTTTGACGGCGTAAATCACGCCTTCCCAGGCGCGCGCTTCCGGCCGCTCGACGTTTGGCTCGATCGCGGGCAAACGCATCATCATGAGTCCGATGATGACGGCGATGAAGCTGACCGCGTTGACAAAAAGACATAGGGCGACGTCGATGAACGCGACGAGAAATCCTGCCACCGCCGGGCCGACTACACGCGCGCCATGGAAAACTGAGCTATTAAGTGAGATCGCGTTGAGTAAATCTTCGCGGCTGGTCATCTCAACGGTGAAAGCTTGTCGCGCCGGCATGTCGAAACCGAGCGCGATGCCGTTGAGACCAGTGACGATGAGGATGAACTCGGCACCGGCGAAGTGCAGCCAGACGCCGGCGGCGAGAATAAACGCGCAGAGCATTTGCGCGATTTGGGTGGCGATGAGGATGGTGCGTTTCGGGTAACGATCGGCGAGCGAGCCGCCCCAAATCGAAAAAAACATCATCGGCGCGGAGCCGACGGCGGAGACTAGACCGAGGAGAAGCTTGGAATCAGTGATCTGATACACATACCAACTGAGCGCGGTCGTCTGCATCCAGGTGCCAATGAGCGAGATGAGTTGGCCGTAAAAAAATAGCCGGTAGTTGCGATGACGCAGCGCGCGAAAAGTGGTGCGCCAACTGACGCCGCCAACCGCGAGACGGCGTGCGCGTCCGGTTATGTCCTCGGGAATGCGCGCGGTTTCGGTGGCCATTGGAGTTTGAATCTTAGCGAAAATTTTAAGGCGTGCTCAACGCCGCCCCCAATCATCCTGCTCCTGCTCCTGATCGATCAGGAGCATGAGCAGGATTAGGATCAGGATTAGAAGTAGCAGCTACTCTTTCTCCGTCATGATGGCGTCGATCTCGCTCATCTCCTTTGCGCTCAATTCCCACTTATGCGCGGCGGCGTTGGCACGCGCCTGCTCCGGTTTGCTCGCACCAGCAATGACCGATGCGACCGGTTGATGCGCCAGCGGCCAGGCGAAGGCAAGCTCGAGAATGGTATGATGACGCGAACGCGCGAACGCGCTCAGGCGCTCGACGATTTCCAGATTTTTTTTGGTGAAAACTTTCGGACCGAACCCATCGGTCGCACGTGTGCCGGCCGGCGGGTTCTCGTCGGCGCGATATTTCCCTGTGAGCAAACCGTTCGCCAGCGGGAAGTAGGGAAGAAAAGCGATGCCGTTCGCTTCGCACTCCTGGAGGACGCCGTTGCTCTCCGGCTCACGATGAAAAAGGCTGAACTCATTTTGCACGCTCACGAAATGAGCGACATCTTTCACCGCCGCCGCTTCGCGCATTTGTGCAACGGAAAAATTTGAGCACCCGATTTCGCGCACTTTTCCAGCCTGCACCAGATCGTGCAGCGCTCCGAGGGTGTCGGCGATCGGTGTGTCGGGATCGGGCTGGTGCAGTTGGTAGAGGTCGATCCAATCTGTTTGCAGGCGCTGCAAGCTGGCTTCGATCGCGGCGCGCACATAGGAGGGCGCGGCGCCTTTTTGCCCCGGCGCAATTTCCATCCCAAATTTTGTCGCGAGGAGAATTTCGTCGCGTTGCGATCCAAGAGCGCGGCCAAGGAATTCTTCGCTCTGTCCTTTCGCATAACGATCGGCGGTATCGAAGAAATTAATCCCGCTCTCGATGGCAGCACCGACCACCTTGGCGGTAGCGGCCGCATCGATCCGCCAGCCAAAATTATTGCACCCGAGCCCGACGACGGAAACTTCGAGCGAACCGATCTTGCGTTTTTTCATTGAATGAAAATGCGACGCAGCGATGGGAACGCAAGGTAGGGGCGATTGACCGCAATCGCCTGGCCGAAAACGCGCACATCAGCGGGAAGATTTTCCAGCCGGATACTAAGCTCGCTTTCGCGATTAATGACCCCGCCACGCTTCTTCCCGCCGGGCGGTTCAGGTGAGCCGCCCCTACCTCGCCGTCGCAAAACAACTTATACTGCGACGCGTGAATACGACGCGGGCAATTCTTTTGCGCAAACGCCGCTTGAGTGACACCAGCCTCATTGTTTCGTGGGCAACCGAGACGTCGGGGGTGTTGCAAACGGTGGCACGCGGCGCGCGGCGGCCGAAAAGCCTGTTTCGCGGGCGGCTCGATCTTTTTTTCGAAGCGGAAATTTCTGTCGTGTTCAGCCGCAAATCGACTTTGCACACGTTGCGCGAAGTGGTGGTGACCAATCCTTTCGCCGGTATTCGCAGCTCGCATTTGCGCACACAGGCGGCCTCCTATTTCGTTGAGCTCATCGAAATCTGCACCGAAACAGAACATCATGAGCCGGAGATTTTTCGGCTTTTGCAGCGCGCTTTTGGTTTTCTCGATCAACACGAGCCGGATAAGCGTACGATTCCACATTTTGAATCCGAGGTGGCGAGGATCACCGGAGTTTTCGATTCCAAAGGGAGCGCGGCGATCGCGCTTGGGAACCTGTTCGGCAGACTTCCGCGCGCCCGCCTATCGCTCCTAAAATCGCTGGCTTCAATTAAAACAGCCGCTAACGAGACGTGAAAATCTTTCTCCTCGGCGACTCGGCAGTGACGATCGATTTTAGCGATGAAAAAACTGATCGCGGCAAGTTGTTGGAGCGTTCGCTCTCCGCCGCCGCTGCGCTGGAGCGGGCAAAAATTCCGGGAGTGGCCGAAATCACCTCTGCCTACCAGAGCGTCAGCCTGTTTCTCGATTTACCGCAACTCGCGGCCGCGACCAAAGGTGAAACGCCGGCGGAGTTTTTGGAGAAAAAAATCAGGACCGTGCTCGCCGCGAAACAGAAATTGAAGCGCAAACGCGCGCGCTCGATCGAGATTCCGGTCTGTTACGACGAAGAATTTGCGCTCGATTTGAAGCGCGTGGCGGAGCACACCGGGCTTGCGCCCAATGAGATTCTTTCGCGACACGCCGCGCCCGAATACCAGACCGCCTGCATCGGGTTCCTTCCGGGTTTTCCGTTTCTACTTGGGCTGGATCGCAAACTGGAAACGCCGCGTCTGGAGAAACCGCGACTGCGCGTTCCCGCTGGCTCGGTCGCGATCGCGACCGTGCAGGCTGGCATTTATCCGGTCGAGTCGCCCGGCGGCTGGAATGTGATCGGCCGCACACCGCTGCGACTTTTCGACGCGACGAAGGATCCGCCCTCGCTCCTTCTCTCCGGTGATCGCGTGCGATTCCGGCAGATCGCGCGCGACGAATTCGAGCAGCTCGCAATATGATTGCCTCGGTTATTTCGGCCGGGTTCCAAACCACGGTGCAGGATTGCGGTCGTTTCGGTTTTCGTAAATTCGGCGCGCCGATTTCGGGAGCGCTCGATTCTCATTCGCTGCGGCTGGCAAACCTGCTTGTCGGCAACGAGACCGGCGCCGCCGGTCTGGAAATCGTTAGCGGGCGGGTGCGACTACGATTCGATGACGAGCGTCTGTTGGCCTGGAGCGGCGGAGATTTTCTGGTGCGGATCGGAAAAGACGAGATTCCCCGGTTGCACTGCGCGCAAATCGCTGCGGGCGAAATCTGTGAAATCGAGGCCAGACACGGGCGGCTCTGGCTGGCGATTTCCGGCGGGATTGATCTGCCGCAGGTTCTGGGCAGCCGAGCGACCGATCTGCGAGCAGGTTTCGGCGGTTTCGGCGGACGCGCTTTGCGCGACGGAGACAGGCTTCCGCTGGGAACCGAGGGCGGCGTTTCGGTTCGCATGAGAAAATCGATCGCCGGCCGCGTTTCCAGTTGGAGCGCTTCGCTGCCCGCTCCTCGAGACCCAATTCTAAGAATCGTTAGGGGCCGGAACTGGAACGAGTTCGCCCCGCCCGCGCAGGAACAATTCTGCGCGCAAACTTTTCGAGTGGCGATGGAATCCGACCGGATGGGCTTGCGCCTGGAAGGCCCTGCCCTCGCGAGCCAATTGGCAAACGATCTCGTTTCCGAAGCAGTCACGCCCGGCACAATTCAAGTCCCGCCCGGAGGACAGCCGATTATTCTTTTGACTGATTGCCAAACCATCGGCGG
>DAIOVO010000035.1:0-16045 GCA_036758965.1 Chthoniobacterales bacterium | reverse complement strand
ACGTGATTACAATCGATCTCGCGGCAGCGGCGCAGCGAATGCCGGGCGATGAAGTCCGCTTCGAAATCACCTCGGTCCAAAATGCGCGGCGTTTGTTGCTTACTCGCGAACGCGATCTGGCATTGTTTCGCGCCGGATTGGAGGCTCGCTTCGGATGAAACATGGCATCGTCGATCTCAATTCGGACCTGGGCGAAGGCGCGGGGCACGATGAAGAGATTCTAGACCTTGTTAGCTCGGCCAGTATCGCCTGTGGATTTCACGCTGGCAATCCAGCTTCGATCTTTCACTCGATTCGAGCGGCGAAAGAGAAAAGCGTCGCGGTCGGCGCGCACCCGGGGCTGCCCGTGTTCATGCTCGCGCACAGCATGGGCGCGACGATCGGAAAAATTTTGGACGCACGGAGATGCAATCAGTGCGGCGGAAGTTTACGCACTGGTCGCCTACCAGGTCGGCGCGTTTCATGCCCTTTGCGCCGCGGCCGGGGCGGAAATGAATCACGTGAAGCCACATGGCGCGCTTTACAACATGGCGGCGCGCGACCGCACATTGGCAGACGCGATTTGCCACGCGGTGCTGGCGGTGGATTCGCACGCAATCATTTTCGCGCCGGCAGCGAGTCAACTTGAGCGCGCCGCGATTGATTTAAATTTACAATTCGTCTCCGAATTTTTTGCCGACCGAAATTATAACGCCGACGGTTCCCTGGTAACGCGCTCAAATCGCGACGCGCTTCTCCACGATCCCGTCGCTGCCGCTCAGCGCGTAGTTCGAATGCTGCGCGAAAGCGTGGTGCGCGCAGTCGATGGAACGGAAATAGAGATGCGCGCCGGCACGATCTGTCTGCATGGCGATTCACCGAACGCGGTGGAGTTCGCCCGGCGACTGCGCGCGCGCTTGCAAGAGGAAGAGATAACAATCACCGCGCCGGAGAAATAGTTGTGAAAGCAGACAACTCCGAACCACCGTCGCTCGTCCGCGGGCTTGGTCTGCTCGATGCCACCATGATCGTCGTCGGGTCAATGATTGGTTCCGGAATCTTTATCGTCTCGGCGGAATCATCGCGCTTAGTTAGCGCGCCTGGATGGTTAGTTTTCACCTGGGTGCTGGCGGGCTCGATGACCATCATGGGCGCGCTCTGCTGTGCCGAGCTGGCGACGATGATGCCCCGTGCGGGCGGTGTTTATGTTTTTCTGCGGGAAACATATGGGCCGTCGATCGGATTTCTTTTTGGTTGGACACTTTTTCTGGTTATTAAGACCGGCACGATCGCCGCCGTCGCGATTGCCTTCGCGAAATTTCTCGGCGTCTTCGTCCCCGCAATTGCCTCTGATCAATATCTCATTCCGCCAATCATTCTAACTACTCACTACGGCGTCAGCCTCTCGACCGAACAATTGACGGCCATTTTGCTCATCGCCCTCCTTACCTTGATCAACACCCGCGGTTTGCGGCTCGGCAGTCTGGTGCAAAATGTCTGCACCTTCACCAAGACAGCTGCGCTCCTTGGGTTATGCGTTATCGGACTCGCGCTCGGCTGGAAAGCAGATTGCGCGGCGCTCGCTGCCAATTGGTGGAACGCCACTGCCAATGGCTGGCGTGCGGAAATTGCGCAACCTGGTTTGCCAATTACCAGCGCCGCTGCCTTCGCCCTTCTCTTTGGCAAAGCGATGGTCGGTCCCCTCTTCGCGCAATCAGCCTGGACCGGCGTCACCTATCTGGGCGGCGAAGTGCGCGATCCAGGCCGCAATCTTTCCCGCGCGCTCTTCTATGGCTGCGGCATCGTGGTCGGGTTGTATGTGCTGGCAAACGTCGCCTATATCGCCGTCCTTCCATTGTCGGCCATTCAAAACGCGCCGCAGAATCGTGTCGCGGTCGCGATGATGAATGCGATTTTTGGCCGGCCCGGAATGTTGATGATGGCGGCGGCAATCGTCATTTCCACCTTTGGTGCCAATAACGGCCTCATCATGGCGGGGGCGCGCGTTTACTACGCGATGGCGCGCGACAATTTATTTTTCCCCAAGGTCGGAACCGTCAATCGTCATCACGTGCCGGCCTTTGCGCTGGTGTTGCAAGCGATCTGGACAATTTTGCTGACCTTGCCCCGAACGGTGACGACCACCGCCGGCGGCGTCCGCAGCTACGGAAACGTTTACACCCAACTACTTGAGTACATCATTTCGGCCGACTTGATTTTCTATCTCTTGTTAGTTACAGCCGTTATCGTTCTCCGTCGCCGCCGGCCCGAGCTGCCACGCACCTATCGCACCTGGGGTTATCCGTATCTCCCGATCATTGCCATCCTGCTCGCAGCGGCCCTTACCCTGGACCTTGCCTACCTCGCGCCGGCTACTTCCGGCCTGGGAATTTTGATCGTTCTTACTGGCTGGCCCATCTATCTTATCCGGCGCAAGCCTCCAGCTACGACCAGTTAGTGCACTGAGTCGAATAGAAAAGGCGATGTAGCCGCGGCTCTATGAGCCGCGCGAGGGTAGCTCGGCTTCTCTCTACGTTACTCTGCCTAGTCCAGATTTTGCACCAGCAGCCAGACCAGGCCAGACAGAATACCGGCGAAGGTCGATAAGGCGAGCGCGACCCGCGTCGTCTGCCGGCGCTTGAATTCCGGCACGGGAATATCGTCGTGAATGTGCGCCGCTTCGTAAACCGTGATCAAAAAAAAGGCGACCAGAAAGCCAACGGCGGCCCATTTGAGACAGCCCAGGAGGGAATCAAGCATTGGAAAAAGAACCTAGCTTAAACAGGACGCAACCTCAAACCGTGCCGGACGAAAAAAGCGACCCGTCGCCCTCGAAAATGACACTCAAAAAGGGTCTTGTCATCAAATTGTAATGTTGGTTAACTCGCAGCCCGTTATGAAAAATTCCGCTTTCCTTGTCGTTCTGTTGGTCGCTTTCTCAACCGGCAGCGCCCGAAAGGTGTCCGCGCAGGCGGCCGTCACCCCCAATGTCGTTGTCACCGGCGCGGAGATTCCAAGCGCCTACGGCGCGCCTGCATCATTCTCCGGATCGCGGGTTGGAACTATTAGCAATGCCTACGTTCTGCCACCGGGAGAAGTCTACACGAGCCTGATCTATGAAGGCGATGCCGTGCATTTCCGTAAACCAGATCATAACTTCACCCAGGAAATCGAGGTGGGGCTTCCCTGGCGGATCAATCTGGCCGTCGAGAATAGCGTGGAGACCTTCGGCGGCACGACTCAGGAAAGGAGCTTTAGCTTCGAGGCGCGCTATGCCTTGGCCGACTGGGGCAAAATTCCGCTGAACCCGACCATTTTCGCCGAGTACAAAGTAGGCGGTCTCGGCAAAATCCTGCACGACGAAGGCCCGCCCACTCCCCCTAACAAATTTGGACCGGGCGGCTTCGATACGACCATGGACACTCCCGACGCTTACGAGGTGCGCCTCCTCCTTTCCGACGAATTCTTCGGACGGATCGAATGGGCTCTGAACGGCTTTTTTGAACAGGAACTCACGGGCGACCGCGGGCGGGAGTGGGGATTGGCGCAAAGCATCGTCACGCCGTTATTTTTGCCGCGAGAGCAGTTGAAGGTGGGTGTCGAAATGCAATTCCGCAGTTTTACCGATAAAGGAATTCGTGGCACGCCCTACAACAGTTTCGTCATTGGGCCAGCTGTGGGCTGGAGACCTACTCGCAACACCCGCATCGACGTTGCGCCATTGTTTGGGGTCAATCATAAGTCTCCGCAGGTTCAGGCATTTGTCGTCCTCTCCTATCTTTTCGGCGGCGGTGGAGAGCATGAAACAGAAGCGCCGGCCTCGACTCGAAATCGCTAAACGATCACCACTTGCGGTCGGTTGATTCCGGCGAGAGAGTTCCTCCTTATGAGCGAACAAGCGAATGGCTATTCTCATCCCGAAGCGCTGGTGGAAACGGACTGGCTGGCGGAACACCTGAACGATCCCGATCTTCGCGTCGTCGAGTCCAACGAAGACATTCTCCTTTACGGTACCGGCCATATCCCGGGCGCGGTGCATATTGACTGGCGGGCTGATCTTCAGGATCAAGTGATTCGCGATTACATCGAGCCGAAAAAATTCGCCGAAGTTTGCAGCCGTAACGGCATTACCCCCGAAACGACCGTTCTCTTTTATGGCGACAAATCCAACTGGTGGGCTTGCTACGCCCTTTGGGCTTTCCGGTTGTTCGGACATCGAAAGGTAAAGGTGCTCAATGGCGGCCGCGATAAGTGGAAAGCCGAAGGCCGGCCTATGACGCGCGAAGTTCCGAAGTATCCCGCCACCAAGTATCCTACGCCTGGGCAACGATACGACGAGGAGATTCGTTCTTTTGCCGAGCACGCGCTGAAGCAAAGTAAGAATCGTAAACCGCTCATCGATGTGCGTTCACCCGGTGAATACAAAGGTGAAATAACTCACATGCCGGAGTATCCACAGGAAGGTGTGCTCCGCGGTGGTCACATTCCCGGGGCGAAAAGCGTGCCGTGGAAAACTGCGGTCAAGGATGACGGCACCTTTAAGCCAGCGGAAGAATTGCGCAAAATCTACCTGCAAGGTTGCGGCATAAGTCCGGAAGTAGATACGATTGTCTATTGCCGCATCGGCGAACGTTCCAGCCACACCTGGTTTGTCCTAACTTACCTGCTCGGCCTGGACAACGTACGCAACTACGACGGTTCCTGGACCGAGTGGGGGAACAAAGTCGGCGCTCCGATCGAGAAAAGTTAGCTACCCGTCATCCCGGGCGAAGTCGCCTGCCGCGCCGTAGCAGCGCGAAGGCGGGAGGGATCCCGCCATGTTGTTTTCGCAACGGGATTCCTCGACTGCGCTCAGAATGACCGTCAGCTCACTTCCACCTCAATCGGCAGCCAATGATTAACCATGTAGCTGCCGCGATTTGGATCGCGTGACTCCGGCTGTGTGCGTCCAGCGGAGTCAGTAGCCCGCGCCATAAGCGTGCATTTTTGAGATTGCGCCGATGTTCGCCATTGAAACTCCCAGCGTCGCCAGGCATTTGGAACTGCTCCTTCCAGCAGCTCCGCTTTGCTCCACGATTTCCCGCCATCTGTGCTCACTTCCACCTTTGTGATCTCGCCGTCGGAAGTCCAGGCCGCGCCGCGAATAGTATAGTTCTCGTTAGCCGGCACAACTTCGCCGATTTCAGGACGCGCAATCTGTGCTTTCACCTGCATCTCGCGCAACGGCGTCAACGTTGGCCCCGATGCCCCAGGCTGCCAGAAAGCGTAATCAATCGTTTGGTGGTAGCCATGGTAAGGCGTGTTAGTCACAATCACGCGTTGCAACCACTTCACCGCCGCCATTCCATACCAACCAGGCACAATCGCGCGCAGCGGAAATCCGTGCGCCGCAGTCAACGGTTCGCCATTCATTTCGTAAGCGAGCAGAACATCGTCCAGCGCTTTTTTCAGCGGCAAACTGCGGGTGAAATGAATCTTCCCGCCCGGCCGCGGCGGCTCGGCGATCGTCCCCGAGTCAGCTCCTTCCAGAATCACTTCGCAGGCATCGGTGGCAATGCGCGCGCGTTCCAGCACTACCCGCAATGGGACGCCCGTCCATTTGGCGTTGCCGACCGCGCCGAGTTCCCATTGCACGCCTTTCGCTTTCGGCACCAGAAAAACACGATTGTTGCCCGCGCACTCGATCGTCGCCTGAATTGTTTTTACTTCAAATTTTCGCAGCGCCTCAATCGTCAACTCGACCGGATTCTCGATTGCCCCCTCGATTTTCAATCGCCAATCCGCCAGCGAAATTTGCGGCACCGCGAAATGCGAGCGGATATAAAACTTTTCCGTCGGTGTAATCGCGCCATCCACCGCCCCAAACGGCATCTCCAGATTCTCCGGTTCCTTTTCGCGCGTGATCATGTTAGAAAATAGGCCGCTTTCGCGATTGCCTTAATCGCAGCGCCACTCCAAATCAACGAAAAGAATATCGGCCCGGCGAGCGGATTAGACATTGGCGAACAACCTTCGGGTAGCGCGCCCGCCGCGGCGGGTGCTGGCGAATGCGTTTCGCGTTCGCGGACTTTGCCTTTTCCCGAAGTGTCTCGAGCAAATCCTATTTCCGCGGGACGCAGCCGTACCGGAGCGCTTATTGTCTCTGCTGGTTAGTCTGGAATCTCGGCTTCGACCAGCTTACCTAAAAGAACGAGCGACTCTTGCCAGCCGAGATAGCAAGCCTCTGCGGGTATGACGCCGGGCACCCCTTCTTGCACGATGCTTAACTCCGTCCCACACGAAACCTCCTTCAAGGTTACGGTCATCTGAATTACCCCAGGCAGGTTTGGGTCGTCAAACCTATTGGTATAACGGATACGCTCGTGCGGGACCAACTCAAGATACTCCCCACCGAAAGAATGGCTCTTGCCGGTCGTGAAGATAGTGAACGACATCTTGAAGTTCCCGCCCACCTTCGCGTCCATGTGATGAACCTTGCCCGTGAATCCATTTGGAGGAAGCCACTTACTCATGGCGTCCGCATCAAGGAAAGCCCGATACACTCTTTCTGGTTTAGCGCGCAGGACGCGGTTAAGTCGAACAATGTGTGTCGTCATGGTCAGCTATTCTTTCGTGTTTCGTTCCAAGTGTCTTCGATCTAGGGCGCTGCGACGCCGTCCAACAAGAACAATATCAGCCTAACGTCCAGTCTATTCTGGTACGCGCGAATATCCAGAAATGGATGATTTTCGTGAACGCGCGGCGCGTAAGCTCCGGGGAGCGCACGCGGAGGCCAACCAACTGGCGAACAATTTCGGAGTTGCAGCTGGCGGCGAATACAATGGCTTCAGAACCGCTACTAAGATACGCCTGCTTTGGTGTAGGTAACCGGCTGCTCGTAATGAAACGCATGCCCGGGCCTAAAGCGAAGCGTCGTATGCTTGCCATGGCGGCGCGATCCCCAGTTCACCGCATCGCGTTAGATGGTTGGCCTGCGACGAAGCGATAACCATAAAATCACGGCGACTGCCATCCACAGAGTGACGTTGAACACTGTGGGAAGTAGAACTACGAGGACGAAATCAGGAATGCTGGTTGGCAGACGGAAAAGCTCGACTAGCAGAATCCCGGGAAGCGAGAGAATACCGAGTGCGAAATCAAACCGGCCGTGTCCGCCGCCGAATCCCCGCTGCGCTATAAATAGCAGCGTCGCGATGATTGCAGCGATAATGGGAATGGCGGGTAACCAAAGAACACGCAACGCTTTCTACCTAACGAGAATTAGGTGCGCCTTCGACTGGCAACTTGGCGCGGCGCCAGGCGTGCCAGCTCCCGGGGACATTGTTTACTTCCTTGAAACCGTTTCGCTTGAGCAGGCTGGCTCCGATGCTGGCTCGGTAACCGCTCGCGCAATAGACTGCAACCGGTTTGTCTTTGTCGATTTCGCCGAGGCGTTTTTCCAGGTCGGGCAGAAAGAAATGGCGCGCGCTTGGGACGTGGCCGGCTTTCCACTCGTGCGGTGAACGCACGTCGATGATTTGCAGCGCGCCGTCGGCTTCGTTTAACTCATGCACGGGCATTTGCGGGATTTGCGCGAAGGCGAATCCGGCGGCGTCCCAGGCTTTCATTCCGCCCACGAGGTAGCCGGTGAATTTGGTAAAACCGGTGCGCATGAATAACCGCGCGATGCGTTCGAGATCGTCGTCGTTTTCCAGCACGAGCAGAACCGGTTTTTCCGGATCGAGCAGCGACCCGGCCCAGGTCGAGAGCATGGCGGAGCCGCCGATGTTGAGCGCGCCGGGAATGTGCGCGCCGCCGAAAGCGAACATGGAACGCGTATCTACAAGGATACTGTTTTTATCTTCTACCGCTTTTTTGAATAGGTTGGGCGGCAAACCAGCTACTCTCGGTAGTCCGCCGAGTATCTCCGGTCCTTCCGCGTTTATCTTCTTCATTACCGGGTAGTAGGCGGGAATCGGTGGCGCGGTCGCGACGGCGAAATCAGTGAAAGCTTTTACGTCCTGGAATTGAAGGAATGGATTGAATGGCCGCTCGTAGCCGATGGTGCTGCTCAATCTATCGCCGATTTCCGCGCCGCAAGGCGAGCCGGCGCCGTGCGCGGGATAAATGATAACGCTATCGGGAAGTTTTAAGTATAGATCGCGCAAAGTATGAAATTGTTGCGCGGCTAAAGTGGCAGTCGCTTTCTCGCCGAGAAGGTCGGGGCGGCCGGCGGAGTTAACGAAAAGTGAATCGCCGGTGAGCACGCCCCAGGGGGTATCGGCCCGGTCCGCCTCCGCCAGAAAGTAGGATAAATGTTCTGGAGTATGACCGGGAGTATGTCTTGCCGTAATTAACAAGTCGCCAAAGGTAAAGGTATCGCCATCTCGCACTGCTTCATTTTCGAAGCCGTAGCTCGCGCCTCCTTCGTGGCTCACATAGATCTTGGCCGACTCTACCCTGGCGCATAGCTCGCGCGCCCCACTCACCAGATCAGCGTGAATATGTGTCTCAAAGATATGAGTAATGGCAACACTCTTCGCCTGCGCCAGCTCCACATAAATATCTACGTCCGCCCGGGGATCGAATACCGCCGCCACTCCTTCTTCATCATCGCCGATCAAGTAGGAGAGAGCCGCTAATCCTTCGGTTTGGATGGTTTCGAAGACCAATGACATGTTCTATTTATTGTTAGCTTTTGACTTTGCCGTCGCGAGCAAAAGGTCGCGGCCGACAAGATAAAGCAAAACGCAAAGGAGGACGAACGGAATCAACGCTAGCAAGTCGGCGGATGGCCCATTGAAAAATGGATTATGCGCCGTGGCCCATTTCTCGAATCCGTCGAGTTTGTCCTTCAACGGAATATTCAGGAACGCGAAGATGACCCCCGCGAGCGTGCCGCCCGCGATGTAACCGGATGAAAGCAGCACGCCGTTGCTTTTGTCGCCCTCGGCCACGAGCTGCTCTTCGGTCAATGTCGAGCCGGCGTGTCTCGAGCGGGTATATTTGTCCACCAGCAGCCGGATCAATCCCCCGGCAAATACCGGCGCCGAGGTTGAAATGGGCAGATAAACTCCGACGGCGAAGGCAAGCGCGGAAACACCGCAAAGCTCGAGCACGATGGCGATGAAAACGCCTAACAAGACTAAGCCCCAAGGCAATGCTCCGCCGAGAATTCCTTTAATGATGTAGGAGACGAGGGTGGCTTTCGGTGCCGTGAATTTCTGCACGCTCGAGCCATTCGGGCGCTTCTCGTACACACCGTTAATGCCGGGATCGACGAGATACACCGGTGCGCCCTCCTTGTTCACGAGATAACGACCAGCGGGTCCGTTCTCCGTGTTTGTTTTGTGATAAACGAAATACTCGTTAGGATCGGTCCCGGCCTGCGCGCCGGACAAGTGCTCCAGTTTCGGTTGGCCATTGCTGTCTTTGAGGTAAGTCGCCGGATCGGCGTGGAAGCTCGAGGGGAAAGCGAAGTCCTTGTTGCCGGCGACGGGAACGTAAACCGTGCCGGATTGATTTAACTGCAGCAGGATGGGACCGAGGATAAGACAGGATGCGAGCGTGCCGATGAGGATCGCGATCTGTTGAGACTTCGGCGTCGAGCCGACGAGGAAACCAGTCTTGAGATCCTGCGAAATGGTTCCGCCATTCGACGACGCGATGCAGACGATGCCGCCGATGGAGAGCGCGGTGACAAAATACGGCGGCGCCGTCCAACCGATGATCAGGAAGATGAGACAGGTCAGCAGCAGCGTCGCGATCATCATACCTGAGGTCGGGCAGGACGATGAGCCGACTTCGCCGGTCAACCGCGAGGAAACGGTCACGAAAAGGAACCCAAATGCGATGATGAGAACCGCGCCTAATAAGTTAAATCGCAGGTTCAATTGCGGCGCGATCATGATGACGACGAGCAAGGCAATGATCCCGGCGATGACCCATTTCATCGAGAGATCCCGTTCCGTGCGCGGCACGTCGGTGCGCGCGACACCGGCGCCGCGCAGGTCTGCGAGTCCGCCTTTCAAGCCATGCCAGATGAGTGGGATCGAGCGGAAGAGGCTGATGATGCCGGCAGCCGCCACTGCGCCCGCGCCGATGTAAAGGATGTAGCCCTTCTGAATTTGCTCAACCGACATCGCGGCGACGGTGTGCGCAGTTTCCGGTGCGAGCGGCGCTGTTCCGGCGGAGCCGAAATATTTGATCGCCGGGATGAGGACGAGATACGACAAAACCCCGCCGCCCATCATGAGCGCGGAGATGCGCGGACCGATGATGTAACCGACACCGAGCAGCGCTGGATTGTTCTCGAGCGAAACCGACGCGCCTGCGAATGGCTTGGTGAAAATTTTCTCCGACACTTCCTTCATGACTTTGAAAATCTGCTGCAGGCCGTAGTAAACGAAGCCGATGGCAAAACCGCCGATGATGATCTTGCCACCGCTGACCGCTTCGTCCGCGGCGGCGCGCGCCACGGCATCGCCCGCGTGCGCGGCATCGCGTGATTCAGGCGACGCCGCAGCCTTCAACACCTCCGCACACGCCGTGCCTTCCGGATATTTCAGGTAACCATGCTGCTGCACGATGAGGGCGCGGCGCGTCGGAATCATCATCAGGATTCCGATCAGCCCGCCCAGAATCGCGACCAGCACCACGCGTGTGATCTCGAGATCGAACCCGAGAATCATGATCGCGGGCATGGTCACGCCCAGACCGAAGGCGATTGATTCGCCGGCCGAGCCCGCGGTTTGTACGATGTTGTTCTCGAGGATCGTGGCGTTGCGAATCTTGTTTCGTGAAATCCACGACATGAACCGAAAGAAGGTGATGGAAAGGACCGCGACGGGAATAGACGCGCTCACTGTCAGCCCGACTTTGAGCACGAGATAAAGCGATGACGCGCCGAAGACCATCCCGAGCAGCGTCCCGATGATGAGCGGCAACGGCGTCAGCTCACGCAGCCGCGCGCGCGCCGGAATGAACGGACGAAAGCTGGCGAGGATCGGGTTCTCCGGCTTGAACCCAACGATGTCCGGGAATTCGTTAGGCGGATTGGCGAGATCGATTTTTTCCATGCGGATTATGAACTGCCAAGCAGCGGCTACGCGTTATTTTAAGCATAGACGCTGCCACCTTCCCTCTCAGCCTTTGCCAACGCCTGGTCGTTCGCCTCCACGTTCACCCTATTCAACAGCTTTGGCTTTCCCGGGCAAGCCTAATGCCACGCCAGGTTAGAGTGGCCGAGGACAAAGAGCACTGCCGTCAACACAAGGATCGGAACCAGGTTCACCAACAACCCGATAATCGCCACTGGGAGGGAACGGTGCCGACCGAAGAAACATTTCACTGCGACAATTGTACCGATACTCCAGCAAATCATGGCCAGCGGCCCGTCTTTTGCGAGGTCCCGAAATGGACGAACGACTTCGAAAATCAAAAGCAAGCCGAGCGCGGAGCAGGCCAGGGTACCAAGCCCCCACCACATTGCCTTATTCATTTGCTGCCTTTCCATTACGGAAAGCCATCGCGCCCGCCGCTACAAACTACTGGGGCTTGCTAGTACGAGATCCTTTCGCAGTCAGTAGCTGCGATGACTTCCCAACGTCGGTCGTAGGCAATTGGCAGACGAAATTTTCGCAGACGAAAGCCGTGGCGCGATCGTCGATCGGCGCGACATCCTTCATGAACTCCACCTGAGTGGAGAAGAATTGCTGGCCCGCGCCGCCGTCCGCCAGCATTAACACCTTGTTAGGGATGAAATGGCGATGCACCTCGCTCAACATCGCCATGGTATCGGCCGCGCCAGGTTTGCCCGCGATGACTACTTGTTTCGGCGTCGCAAGAAACCAATCGAGTGCGACTAACATTTGCGGCAGCTCGACGGGCGCTTGTTTAAGTCGCGTATCGAAAGCGTGCAATGTTTTCTCGGCTTGCTCGCGCGCGATCTTCTTATCCAGCATCGCCGCGAGGCGAAGGAGATTGAGGGCTGAGACCGAGTTAGGCGAAGGTTCTGCGCCGTCGCCCTCCTCCTTCATCCGCAAAAGGACATTCTTGTCCTGCCCGCTGGTATTGAAGTACCCCCCGTGCGCCTCGTCCCAGAAGGCCGAGTTCTGTTGTTCCTGAAGTTGTTCCGCCCACCCGATATTGCGGGAATCGAACCCAGCGGCGTAGAGATCGAGTAATCCCTGGATGAGGAAGGCGTAATCGCTCGCGAAACCATTAACGTCACTTGCTCCTTCGCGATAGCTACGCCGCAGAGTGTGACCATCCGCGTGGTAAAGTTTCTCGCGCAAGAAATGTGCGGCCTTAGTTGCCGCATCCAGGTAGTCATGGTCGCCCAATACTTCGTATCCGCGGGCAAAGGCCGAGATCATCAAGCCATTCCAGGCCGTAACAACCTTGTCGTCGCGCCGCGGCCGCGGGCGTTTGTTCCGAACAGCTAACAAGAGTTGGCGGCTATCTGCCAGTAGCTGCTGTGCTTTCTCCTCGCTGAGTTTGAATGCCTTCGCCGTCTCCGAAATCGTGTGGCGCTGGATGAGAATATTCTTGTTCTTGAATTCGCCTTGCGGATCTTCCGGCGCGTTGCCGTTAGCTTCCACGCCATAGAAGTAATCGAACATCTGGGCCCGCTCCGCCCCGAGAGTCTGATCGACTTCTGCTTTCCTCCAGACGTAGAAAGCCCCTTCGGCATGTTCCGGTTCACCGGCTGCCAGTAAACTATCGGCATCCTCGGCCGAGTAGAAGCCGCCCTCCTTGTCCGTCATGTCGCACCGAACGTAGTTAAGGATATCCCGCGCGGTTTGGGCAAAGAGCGGGTCGCGGGTGATCTGAAAGGCATTGAGGTAGGCAACCGCGAGCTGGGCCTGATCGTAGAGCATCTTCTCGAAGTGCGGGACGTGCCAGAATTTATCAACGGAGTAGCGGTGGAACCCGCGCCGAGGTGATCGTGAATGCCGCCTTCGGCCATCTTGCGCAGCGTCACCAATGTCATCTCTAAAGCGTGCCTGCCGTCTTTCGAATCCGGGTCGCCCGCGTAGATACGATCGAGAAAGTTCAATGTTACCGGCCGCGGAAACTTCGGCGCCTCGCCGAAACCGCCAAGCTCTGCATCAAAGGCGGCCGCTAATTGCTGATAGCCCTTCTTTTCGATCTCCGCATCCAGCTTGCCCGCGGAGTTACCCGAACTCTGCGAGCCCTTTTGTAGCTCGCTCATGATCTCGTTTGAGCTGGCCACGATATGATCGCGATCTTCGTCCCAGGCTTTGGCAATCTTATTCAACGCGGAAGTCAGTTGCTGCGGAGGAAAATAAGTTCCGCCAACAAACGGTTTGAGGTCCGGCGTCAGCCACACATTCATCGGCCAGCCTCCACCGCCCGTAGTCGCCTGAACAAAGGTCATGTAAACGCTGTCCACATCCGGCCGCTCTTCCCGATCTACTTTGATACAGACAAAATGATCGTTCATGATTTTCGCGATCGCCGGGTTCTCGAAGGATTCGTGTTCCATCACATGGCACCAGTGGCAGGTGGAGTAACCGATCGACAGGAAGATCGGCTTATTTTCCCGGCGAGCCTTAGAGAAAGCCTCCTCGCCCCACGGATACCAATCGACGGGATTGTGCGCGTGCTGGAGCAGGTAAGGACTACGCTCCTTGCTCAATCGATTCGTATATTGAGATTCCGCCGCCGGCGACGAGTTAGCAGTTAGGAATAGCCCGCAAAAAACAATAAGTGAAATGCGCGAAAGAAGCCGGCCGGTAGTTCCATTCACTTCCTTCAACCTGCCATGCTTCAAGCCAGCACGATATGACGATTTCTGGGAGAACACGGGAATCAGCCCGTGAGTTTTACGAAGACTGATCGACAAGAAAGCACGCGTTTTTGCAGGATGCACAGACTGACTCTCTTCTTGTTTCTGTCGTTGCCATGCTCGCTTATTCGGCTCCGTAGAACGGCATGACTCCCCAAGTTTGCTGTCGGGGCAAACATCATCCCCGATAATGCCGACTGCACTGCGGCGAAAACGAGCGACCGGCATTCACGGCTTGCCGCCAGCTTTGGGCATCACGCCGATCTTTTGCGCGAAGGCGATGAAGCGCGGGTCGTCCTTGTAGGCGCGCAGGAAAGGATCCTGCAGCACCTGGGTCACACCCGCATCGTGCGTAGTCCATGCGTGGTCCAGCCACTCAAACATCTTCTCCGGCTCCTTGCGCAGGGCATAGACCTCGGCGATCTGGATGCCGGAGTCGTCGGCGTCTTCGTCGATCAGTTTTTTCAGGGCCGCATCGGCCTCGGCGCGGTCGCCGTTGGCGAAGTGGGCAAGCGCCAGCGCGTAGGTGCGCCAGAACGGATCGGTTTCCTGTTTCGCCAATTCCACGGCAGCGCCGGCTTTGCCGCACAGAATCTGGATCATCGCCAGCTGCGCGTAGCTCGTGGCGAACTGCGGCTGCAACTCGAGCGCCTTGCGCACCGCCGCCTCGGCTTCGTCGTAGCGGCCGAGCGCGGTAAGATAGGTGGCGAGGTTGGTGTAGAATCCGGCGCGTAACGGCTCGAGCGCAATCGCCCGCTGCGTGAGCGCGACCGCTTCCTCGAGCCGGCCAAGCGAGGACAGCAGTGTCGCGAGATTTGCCGTCACCCCCGCATTCTGCGGCGCCAGTTCGACAGCGCGGCGGTGTTCCGCTTCCGCGGCGGCAAAATCAAAATCGAGTATCGTCAGAATCCCGGCTTTTGCCAAATGTGCCTCGGCGAGATTCGGATCCAGCTCGAGCGCCCTTTTTGCCGAGGCGCGGGCTTTTGCGATCGCCTCCGGTCCTTCTTTGTTCTTCATACTGCCGAAACCGGTGGCGAGATTCATCGCCGAGGACGCAAGCCTGGCATAGGCGAGCGCGTAATGCGGATCGAGCCGGATCGCCTCTTCGTAGTAGCCGATCGCCTTCCGGATGTCGTCGCCGGTGCGGCGATAAGAGTAAAAATTTCCCTGCAAGAGGGCGTTGTAGGCCTCGACATTCTGGTTCGAAGGCGTAGCCGCGATAGTCAGCGGCACGGCCTGCCCGTTGCTCCCGAGCAGCGCGACCTTGAGCTCCTTCGCCACGGTGCCGGCGATCTCTGATTGCACCGCGAAGATGTCCTTCAATTCCCGATCGTAGGTGTCGGACCAGACATTGGCGCCATCAGCGGATTTGACCAGCTCCACCGCGATGCGGACCCGATCGGCCGACTTCCGTACGCTGCCTTCGAGCAGATAATACACGCCGAGCTTTTCGCCGATCGTCTTGCTGTCATCCGTCATGCCTTTGAACTGGAAAGAGGAGGTCCGGCCGATCACCTTCAGCTCGCTCAGGCGCGAGAGTGAAGAGATGAATTCTTCCGACATGCCGTCGGAGAAATACTCGTTAGCGGGATCGCCGGTGGAATTGACCATCGGCAGCACGGCAATCGATTTTTCGGGAATAGCGGCGCCCTTTGTCGCTGTGCGATGGGAAGTGAAATACCAGGCGCCGACGGAGACAATCGCGATGACCGCGAGCGCAGCGATCAACCCAACACTGCTGCGTCGCGCCGGCTTTAGCTTTGCTTGCTGCAATTTCTGCGGGAGCGCGGCGTTGCCCAGCGGCTCGGCGTAGAGATTGACTAGATGAAGCCGGACGCCGTGCTTGACCTCGCAATCACCCAGGTCGCGCAGACGCGGCGCCCACTGCCGGTATTGCACCAGATCATCCGCCACGTGCTGCGAAAGAAGGATGTGCCCGGCGTCCCCACAATCCATCACCCGTTGCGCCATGTTGACTCCGGCCCCGGCGATGTTGGTCCGCCCGCTCACGTCGGTCACCTCGCTCACCGGTCCGCTGTGAATGCCCATCCGCACCGGAAGTTCCGGGTGCTTCCGGAGCGCTTCGGCAATCTCCAGTGCGCACCGGGCCGGTTCTTCCACGCTGTGACGAAAGACCAGCGCCATCCCATCGCCGGTCGGCAGCCTAACGAGTCGTTCGTCCGTCGATTCGCGCACCTGTGTCGTCGCCAGCACGATCGCAGTGAGTTGGTTCAGCCGCTCCTTCTGTTCCTCGATCAAGAGCTTCGAGTAACC
>DAIOVO010000034.1:0-28084 GCA_036758965.1 Chthoniobacterales bacterium | reverse complement strand
CCACGACAGATATCGCGACGGTCGATTACCGGGTGAAAGATTTGGGCGCCGACACGATTTGGTACGTGGTCGGCGCGCCGCAGCTCCTGCACTTCAAACAAATCTTCGAGATCGCACGTCGCGAAGGTTACAAAACGGATTTTCGTCACATCACATTTGGCAACATTCTCGGCGAAAACCGCAAGTTGATGAAGACCCGTTCGGGCGAAAACGTGCCGCTGGCAGATTTGCTTTCGGAGGCGGTCGTGCGCGCGGAAAAAATTATCGCAGAAAAAAATCCGGACTTAAGCGAAACGGAACGAAACGAGATCGCGAAAACCATCGGCCTCGGCGCGATCAAGTATGCCGATCTCTCGCAATATCGGATGACCGACTACGTTTTTTCCTTCGATCGCATGCTTTCTTTCCAGGGAAACACCGCGCCGTATCTTCAGAATGCTTATGTCCGCATCCGCTCGATTTTTCGGAAACTGGAGGGCGCTTTCACCGTCCCAGCCAAACTTTCGTTAGGAGACAAAGCCGAGTTGCAACTTGGCAAAGAAATCTTCCAGTTCGCCGAAATTGTTCCCCAAGTCCTGAGCGATTTTCGGCCCAACCTGCTGGCGAATTATTTGTTCGAGTTGGCCAACAGCTTCCACTCTTTTTACGAAGCCTGCCCGGTTTTGAAAGCAGACAAGCCGGCCCGCTCTTCGCGCCTCGCCCTCTCCGAGCTCACCGCCCGGGTGCTGAAGTGCGGATTGAATTTGCTTGGGATCAACTCCCCGCAAAAAATGTGAACCGCGCGCGAAACTAACCAGGCTTAAGCGCGTCTGTCATCTCAAAATCCAAATGGGGATGGCGATCTGCGGAAGTCACGGAATAATCTGGCTGCGGCAGGACTCCTAGAATGATGCGTTCTTTAGCTGCTCGATTGCGTTGGGCCGCGCGATGGAAAGCGTTTTGCCATCCCATCGACCATGAAAAAGCAGCGCTTCTGCGGGAGCGCTGGAACTCACTTCCGGCCGAGTTGCGCACGCTAAATCAACTGAGTGGCCGCCATCTCACGCACTGCGGTTTCACCACCGGCGCCAGCTATTGCTCGTTTCACTGCACGCATTGTTACCTGCCGAAGAACGCCAATCCGATTCCGATTCCCTCGCTGGCGCAGATGAAGGAGCAGATTGACGCGAACCGCCGCTTCCAGGGGCCAGGTGGCGGACTGCAGATTACCGGCGGTGACGTGGCCGACGCATACTGGCGCAGCGGGCGGCAACGGGAGCTGATCGAGATTGTTCGCTACGCAGCTGGGGTCGGTCTCGTGCCCATGCTCATGACGCACGGTCAGACGTTGATCGAATACCCGGAATTTCTTGAAGCACTCGTGGTCGAGGGCGGATTGCGTCAGATAGCCGTCCATATTGATATGACGCAGGCCGGGCGGCATGGGTATCCGATTGGGCGGCTCAAGAGCGAATCCGATCTGCATCCTGTTAGGGCAGCTTTCACGCAATTAGCTTGCGACATTCGCGCCCGCTCTGGTCTTCCGCTCGAGCTCGCGCATAACTGCACCGTGACCGAACGGAACATTGATTCCGTTGCAGAAGTGGTCCGCTGGTTCCTGGCCGATCCGCAACGATCGCGCGTCTGGCGGATCCTAAGCTTTCAACCCGAAGCTGACACCGGCCGCACGATTTTCTCACAGAACCCGGTGACGCCGCATCAGGTCTGGCAAAAAATATGTCAGGGCATCGGGTTGCAACTCGACGGCAGTGCCTACATCGGCGGACATCCTGATTGCAATCAAGGAGCTACCTTGCTGGTCGAGCGCAAACGTGGCCGCTATCTTCCTCTCCTTCCGGACGATGCGAGAACGAAAGCGTTATTTTCGGAAATCCTTAAAACCGTTGGAGCCATCTCTACCATGACGAGTGACGGCAACTCGCTATTGCCCTTTCGCGTCGCGGGAGCATTCGCGCGCCACCCGAAACTCGCGCTGCGTAGCTTAAACCGAATGCTTGCGCTGATTATTTCGGGCCGAATTCCCCTCGTTTTCGTGCGAGCCATCGTTTCCGGGCAGGCACATACCATCAATATCGGCACCCATAATTTCATGGATGCGAAACGAGTGGCGAAGCCTGATTCCATCACCCGCACGCGGTTGGAGGCCTGTGTCTTCAAAGGCGCGGTAAAGAACCGTTTTACGGGCGAGTGGGAAGCAGTTCCGATGTGCGCTATGAATCAAAGCCGTTGGAGCGAGCTTTATGACGAGCGGCTGGCTGATGACGGGAAAATTTCGGCGACGGCGACTTCTTCCTAGCGTGAGCATTCCATCTTACCAAAGTCTTGAAAGGCACGTCGGAAATACACCTCTGATTCGATTGCGCCGACTTTCCGAAAGGACCGGATGTGAGATTCTCGCAAAGGCGGAATTCATGAACCCGGCCGGTTCGGTCAAAGATCGTGCCGCCTGCGGCATCATTACTGACGCTGAGAAAGAAGGACTGCTCAAGCCGGGCGCAACTATCGTAGAAGGCACAGCCGGTAACACCGGCATCGGTCTTACCATGATCGGCCACGCTAAGGGTTACGGGACCGTGATCGTCATTCCCGAAAATCAGTCGCCGGAAAAAATGAGTCTGCTGCGCGCGCTCGGCGCCGAAGTCATCGTCGTGCCGGAGAAACCTTATCGCGATCCGGAAAACTATAATCACATCGCTCGAAGGATGGCGGAAGAGCGCGGTTGGTTCTGGGCTAACCAGTTCGACAATACTTCCAATCGCGAAGCCCATTATCACAGCACCGGTCCAGAAATTTGGGAACAAACGAAAGGTGAAGTCAGCGTCTTTGTCGCCGCTGTCGGCACGGGCGGGACCCTGGCCGGAACTTCGCTCTACCTAAAAGAACAAAATCCAAACGTCGCTGCCGTTTGTCCCGATCCCTATGGCGCGGCCATGTGGTCCTGGTTCACCAATGGTAATACCGATACCAATGATGGTGACTCCGTCGCCGAAGGCATTGGCCAAGGTCGCGTCACGAAAAACATCGAAGGCGTCGCAGTCGATCGAGCTTACCGGATTGATGACCAAACGGCCTTGACGGTAGTCAATCACTTATTGCGCGAAGAAGGTCTGTTCCTCGGGCTCTCCAGCGGAATCAACGTCGCCGGCGCTGTCCGTTTCGCACAGGAGCGTGGCCCTTGTCAGACTATCGTCACGATCCTTTGCGATTCAGGGCACAAATATCAATCGACCCTTTATAACACCGAGTGGTTAGCTGCCAAGCACCTCAATCCCGCTCTCCCGTTGGAATCTATCTTCAGCTAAGAAGCAGGATGAACGCTCTTAGCTCAATATCCATGGCTTAGCACAAAGTCAAAGGTTGCGGCCAACTTAGAGCCTAGTGATTTTTTCCGCGTAGTTGGAAATCGAAAATGTCTGGCCGGCTGTAGTGTCCGGAGACATCGAGAGTCATTCGCTCTTCGTCCACGGCGTTGAGATCGATTTGGGCAGTGATTGTCTTTTCCTGATCGAAACAAGGCTCGATCACGAAGCGTCCGTTCGGGCCGATGATCGCGCTGCCGCCGCGCAGGAGATAGCTCTCGGGTTTATCAGCGAGACTGGAAGGGAGAACGAACTCGGACGGCAAATCCTTCACCCGCATAACGAGTCCCGCGGCCAGAACAAAACAACGTCCTTCAAACGCATAATGCCGGCTCGCAAGCTGATGCATCTCATGCACGGTGGGCCAGACCGCGACGTGAATCTGCTCGCCCGCCAAGTGCAACGCATCCAATGTTCCCAGCAGATTAAACCGCCGACCCGCCCCGCTGGCGTGGCCACCGACTCGAGGCCGCCGCCGTCGCCCTGTCCCCAGACCAGACGTTCGGTGTAGGTGGGCACGAGTTTGCGGTGATGATTCGCCAGCGCCCCGTCGGGACTGAAGGTGAGTAAACTATTATAGAGCGTGCCGTTGCCCGGGCCGGTATCTACACGCTCGTTCACGCCGATCACGAGGGTGAGTTGATGATCGGCTGCGAGTTGGCCGAACAGCTTTGTTTCTTTGCCCGGAACGAGAACGCTGTTCTGCCGCAGCCGCGCGAAGACCGCTTTGGTCGGCGCGTGATCCCACAAACCCATGTCTCCGCAGTAATCGAGCCACGCCGGGTAACCCGGTAGCCAGGTCTCACCGAAGGTGACTAATTGCGCGCCATTGCGCGCAGCCTCTTCTGCAAGCGTCACCGCTTTCGCGATACTCGCCGCCAGGTCCATAAAGACCGGAGAATGCTGAATAATCGCGACTGAAACGCAGTTGGACATGGTGTAGGAAAGGACTGACGCCAACATCCTTCGGCATCAGGTGCGCGCAAGTGCTGCCATGCTCGCTGGCTTGGTCACTCTCCAGCGTCGTCTTATAACCAACCACCCTTGAATCCAGCCCGGCGCAAACCCTTTTGGATGGCCGGACAACGGCGCAGCAAACGCCAGAGAAAGCCAGTGCGGTAATTCTCGATCATCATGACGATTGGTCCCTGGTCAAGCCCGTAGTAACCCTGCGAAATCCAACTTGTCGAGTGGTTACTCTTACCGCCTGAGAAGGTCGGATTATAGCTGCACTTAAAGCCGTACTTGCTCGTCATTTCCGGGAAGGTGTCGTTGAAGTGCTGAACGGAAGGCAGCACCAGTTCCGGCGCGAAGGGGAGTGAGGCAACTACCGCCCATGGCGCGAGCGTGCCATCGTCGGGGCCGTTAGGAATGCTGCGCGCGGTGTAGTCGTAAAATTCACGCGCGATACCTTTGATCTTGCGTTGCGCCGGGCCCGGACCATCGCTTGCCGTAATTCCCCAGGCATATTTTCCGTAGCCAGAAAACTTTTTGGGATTCCGAATAGCGTAGGCCTGCTGCACATAGGCGGCGCGGCGGCTGTTCTCGAAGTAGTCCATTCCTCGCGCGCGCATGTATTCGTCCTGGATGCCGCGAAAATCGATCCAGACGTGGGAGAGTTGATGAATGAAAAGCGGGCCGGCGTAGAGAAATTCCAGTTCGTAAAGTTTCTTCCATTCGTAAGTGCGCGTCCAGGCCGCATAACTTTCCGCTGGGAGCGCGTGCGTCGGTGAGCCCAGCCCGAGCACATAAAGTATCAACGCTTCGCTGTAGCCTTCCCAGCGATGTTTGATAAAGCCTGTTTCCGGCTTCCAACCAAGCGCGACTTTCAAAGCGCCGTTCTGCGCCCATGGCCAATCCACACGAGCATAAAGCGCATGGGAAAGAGTGCGGATCTCTTTTTCCGTTTCCGTGTCGCGATCGAAATACATCCCGACGGTAAGAAACCCGGCTAGAAGAAAGGCCGTGTCGATGGTGGACAATTCCGAGCTAGGTGCGCGGCGGCCCGTTTTCATATCGAGGAAGTGATAATAGAAGCCTTTGTAACCAGTCGCTTCGGAGCTTTCATTTTGTTCGCTCTTCCAAAAAAAACGCAGCGTAGTCAGGACTCGCGTGATGGCTTCGGCGCGCGTCAGGTATCCGCGCTCAACCGCGATGGTGTAAGCGGTGAGCGCGAATCCAATCGCGGTGGTGCTGGCGGACGCGTCCTTCTTGGTACTATCAGGCACCATTCCATTCTCAGGATTAGTCTCATTTAGGAAATATCCGAACGTGCACTCTTGCAGGTTGGCCAACTCTTTGTCGCCTAACGATGGCTGCTCGATTTTTTCTTTCACTTTTTGCTCCTTCTCGAGCGCGGAGTTGGCGCATACTCGACCGTGATGGCTGCCACCCCGTGCGGGGGGAGGGCAAGCTCAAGATGGACGCTTCCATCTTTATACTTCCAACGATGCGGCTCCGGCACAAGGCGGGACGCTGCTTGCAATTGCTCCAGCTCAAGTGTCGTTAGGTATTCCGGTTCACCCATCTCATGCCAGACCTTGCGCGGATTGGCGTGCTCTTTATCGATGCGCTGGACAGAGACGGTCCGCGGCTTGGCTGACTCAGTCACGCGCACCCGGACCTTCTCCATCTTGATCGAGTGACGAGGCAACGCGTGATTGGTGAGTAGTAGCGTAAGCGAATCTTTCTTACGGACGGCCCAGGCATTCACGGTCTCATGGATGCCATCGACTACTAGCTGTTCCTTGCCGAGTTGGTGCAGCAATTCATAAGCGCGGTAAGCCGGCTTCGGGATACCATGCAAATTGAGCAGGCCGAAGCCGCCGTGAAATGGGATAGAAGGAAAATAGTTCTCCTCGAAGATGTCGGTGAACGTCCAGAAGCTGTATCCTTCTACCAGCCCGTTTGTCTCCAGCACCGTCCTGGCGATGAACGCGGCCGCGTAAGACTCGTCGTGCCGCGAATCGCGCGGGTTCGAGGAAACATTCCACTCCGTGTAATAAACGGGCTTACCGCTCGCGTGTCGAAAGGTGTCCTGCGCTTGTTCGCGCAAAATCCCGCGCCGGCTGTTTGCCAGTTGCGTCTCGGTATCGTCACCTTCATTGCCAAGCGCATCGGTCGGATAATGATGCGTGCTCACGAAATCAACCGGCACTTTGTTCCTGTCGCAGAAAGTCAGGAACTCTTCGATCCATGCGTTCTTCGCTGTCGCCGGGCCACCTACTTTAAGCGCGGCATCGACATTCTTAATCGCCGTAGCAGTCTCACGATAGAGCTTGAAGTAGGAGGCTTGCGTACCTTTCCAGAAGGCCGGCAGGTTCGGCTCGTTCCAGACTTCGAAGAACCATTTCCTTACTTCCTTCACTCCATAGCGTTCCAGGCAATGCTGGGTAAATGTTTTTACCAGCTTCGCCCATGCTTTGTAGTCTTTCGGAGGCGTGACATTGGCTTTGTAGTGAAAGACCGTCTTGTGCCCCGACGCGAGTGCTTCGGGCATGAAACTCAGCTCGACGAACGGCTTCATCCCGATGGATAAAAGAAAATCAAAAATCTGATCGGCGTTGAAGAATGAATAGAGTGACTCGCCGTCGTGCTCGATCAAGGTGCCGACGTCGTCAGAAAACAGACCGTGAAACCGAACGTAACGGAATCCTAACTCATCATGACAGCGTCGCAGTTGCGCCTGCCAGTCGGTCCGTAGCGCGAGAAGCGCGTGGCCGCTTCCCACCGTGTGTTCCCACGAATGACGGAGCGGCGCACCAGTCTCAGAAAGTTTGCAGGTAAAATCCGGCATGTTGTTGCCTCAAAAGCATCGCAGAACGATTTAAGTAAGCTTTGCGGCAGATATAATTGAGCTAACCTCTTCGACCTTATCGCTCCAGCCGGGCCGCACCCAACGCTTCGCCTGCGGTCCAGATTGAAGCACCGAGGAAGAGCAGGTCTTTGGCGAGGAATTGTCCCGGGAATGGAGAAGGAAATGGAAAGCCATAGCCTGGTTGCCAGACACCTGGCGTTGAAAGAACAAAGGTCATGGTAATGAGAAACATGATCGTCGCCGCAATACTGCCAATGGCCGAGACCTTGGGAGCGATTGCGCGGGTAGCGATTAATAGGCCGGTGATTATCTCGATTACTCCCAGAACCCGGCGAAGGCACGGACACTAAACACATTGTAGGTCTAAGACATCAGCGGTGAGTTACCGACCAGCGGCTGGATTCCCTCCGCCTCGTAGGCGGTGAATTTCAATAAGCCAACCCAGAGCAAAACCGCCACCAATCCGTAGCGAATTATAGCCGCGCCGATCTTTTCCCAAGCTTGTCCCGGCGCCGCTTCCTCCGTCTGCATCATTCTTGTTGCCATTATTTGTTCCTCGTTAGGTTCATTCATTAGGTTCAATCGTTAAATATTACGAAGCTACGGCTAAGCTACTTCACTGACAGGTTCATACCTTTCGCCAGGTCGCGGACCATTTGCAGGTGATGCCTCAGGGTAGGCGCCGTCTCGGCCGCGAAAGCTTTTACATCCGCATCCGTAGCGTTTTCGGCGACAGCCTCAAACGCGGCTACGTCCTTTTCGTGTACCTCGACCATTGCCTTCACGTAAGCGCGGTCGAAGTCGTCGCCCTGCAATTTGGACAACTCCTCTGCGGTCTGTTTCGCTTTCGGAAGAACCTTCGCGGGCAATACGACCTTCTTCTGCTCGGCTAACTGCGTTAGTTTCTCCCCCGCCTTGGAGTGGTCGGCGATCATCTCTTGCGCGAACTGCCTTACGTCCCCACTCGCGGCCCGCTTGGCCGCTAACTGTCCTAGTAGCACTTCGGCCAGGCCACCAGGGGCAGCGTCGTTCATGAACGCCAGGTCACCTCCGGTTACGACGTGATCGCCTTTATCAGTCGGCGGCTGAGCTGCACCTGTCCGCGCGATAGACAAGCCGGCAAATACCGCTGCGATGAAGATACTCTGTTTCATCCATCCGTTTCTCGGTTCCTTTGGCTGGTTTTGCATACGATTTCGCTATCCGAACAGTTAGAGGTAAACGCTTAGCATTTATTCCGCACGACAAAACAAATTTTTCACCCCACCATCGGGGATCGAGCGGAATAAGCGGAGGAGGTCGCCCTCCTACTACTTCAATAATGAAAGCATGAATTCTGAAGCGTTATCCGGCGGAGATTCCGCCTGGGCGAAAATAGCCAAAGCGATCGCGGTGGGAATCGTCGCGGGTATCGCCGCCACCGCAGTTAAGATTTTGTGCGAAGCGATTTCGGCGCCGCGGCCCCCAGGAGTGAATTCACCGCTGCTGAACGGCCTCGATATTATGTCAGTAAAAATGACGGGCAGCCAGTTGCTCGAAACGGTCAAGCCTATGGCGGAAAAAACGGCGCATTGGTTTTTCGGAGTGAGCGCGGGCTGCGTCTATGCCGTCCTGGCGGAAAAATTCTCAGCAATCCGGGCCGGACGCGGCGTCCTTTTCGGCGTGGCGTTTTGGCTGGGACTGCACGAGGTCGCGCTGCCCCTGATGGGTTGGTCGCCCACTCCCGCGAAGATGACGCAGTGGGAGCAAGGTAACGAACTTTTCTCGCATTGCTTTTATGGTTTGACGCTCGAACTCGTCCGCCGCGGGTTGCGCAAGAAATTGGACTGAGATCAAAGCCCGGTTTGGCAGGCGATGGAATCGTATGACGTCATCATCATCGGCACGGGCGCGGGCGGCGGGACACTGGCGCATCGGCTGGCGCCGAGTGGAAAGCGGATTCTGATTCTGGAGCGCGGCGGTTTTCTCCCCCGCGAAAAACAGAATTGGGAATCGGCCGAAGTTTTCTTGAAGGCGCGCTATCATACTAACGAGATGTGGCGCGATAAGAAGGGCCGCAAGTTTATGCCGGGCACCGGCTATTACGTCGGCGGAAACACCAAGGTTTTTGGCGGGGCCATGTTTCGTTTGCGCGAACGCGATTTCGAAACCGTGCAGCACAAAGGCGGTATCTCTCCGGAATGGCCGGTAAAGTACCGCGACTTCGAGCCCTACTACGGGCAGGCGGAAAAGATTTACGGCGTGCACGGTCAGCGCGGGATTGATCCAACCGAGCCGAAAATAAGCGAGGACGCATCCAAGAATTGCACGATCGTCTGGTCAAGCTCGGCTGCTCGCCTTTTCCGCTGCCGCTTTCTGTTCGTTACGATGCGACTCATCGCCTGCGTGGCCAATGCCTGCGCTGCAACACCTGCGACGGGCATCCCTGTCTTCTCGATGCGAAATCGGATGCCGACATCGCGGGTGTGCGTCCCGCTCTGCAATACTCAAACGTCACTCTTTTCCTGAAAGCGCAGGTCAAACGACTGTTGACCGAACACAACGCCCGGGAAATTTCGGCGGTCGAAGTCGAATGCGATGGCGCGCTCCGTCAATTTCACGCCGACATCGTGGTGCTTTGCGCGGGCGCAGTGAACTCGGCTGCGATTTTATTGCGCAGCGCGAATAACAAACATTCGCGCGGTCTGGCCAACTCATCCGATCAGGTAGGCCGAAATTATATGCGGCACCTGAATTGCGCGATGCTCGGTGTCACGGCAAAAAGGAATCCATCCGTTTTCCAAAAAACGATGGGGATGAACGATTTTTACTGGGGCGAAAAGGATTTCCCCTTCCCGATGGGACACATTCAACTCCTTGGAAAAGCCGACAAAAACGTGCTCGCCTCCGACTCGCCGTTTTACGTGCCGCACTCGATTTTGAAACAACTGGCGGCGCGTTCCATCGATTGGTGGATGAGTTCGGAAGACCTGCCGCATCCGGACAACCGCGTGACGCTCGAACGCGATGGTGAGATTCGTCTCCGTCTAACCGATCGTTACCACGAACATTTCGACCGGCTGATGAAACGCTGGATCGGAATTTTGAAGAAAGCCGACGGCGGCAACCAGGTCGTGCCGCTTTCACTTTACCTGCGCAAAAATATTCCGATTAGAGGAACGGCGCATCAGAATGGCACGTGCCGTTTCGGCGATGACGCCACCACTTCCGTGCTCAATCTTAATTGTCGGGCGCATGACGTGGACAATTTGTATGTTGTGGACGGGAGTTTTTTCCCATCGTGCGGCGCGGTCAATCCTTCGCTGACGATCGCGGCCAACGCCTTGCGGGTCGGCGATCATCTCCTGGAACGATTGGGTTAGCGGTGCGCAAGACCGCGCTTCTCCTGGCAGCGTTGTGCTTCGGCACGAGCGACCTGCTCGCCAATCTCGTCGAGATCACAGCCATCGAGATGACAGTCTCCGATCTGAATCGTTCTACAGAATTTTTCACCGGCGTCCTCCAATTCCACGTCATCGAGCAGAACGAGGAAGTTAGCCGCCTTCAACTTGGCAGAGAGAAACTCGTGCTACACCGCGCCGCCTCCGGCGCTCACAAAATCCCGGATGACTTTGCGAGTAACGATCAGCTTTTTCAACATCTTGCCATCGTCGTTTCCGATATGGACTCTGCCTACCAGCGCCTGCTCGAACACGGCGTGGGCATGGTTTCGAAAGGGCCGCAGCGTTTGCCGGATTGGAACCGCGACGCCGCCGGAATTCGCGCCCTCTATTTCCGCGATCCCGATGGCCACTTTCTCGAGCTGATCCAGTTTCCGCGCGCGAAAGGTGAAGAGCATTGGCAGCGAAAAACGTCGTCGCTCTTTCTGGGAATTGATCACAGCGCGGTTGCTGTTTCCGACACGAAACGCAGCCTGGCTTTTTATCGCGATACCGTGGGCCTGAGCGTGGCCGGCGTGAGCTGGAACTTCGGCGGCGAACAGGAGCTTCTAAACCGTGTGCCGGGATCGCGCGTCAAAATTACCAGCTTGCGCGGAGCGCGTGGGCCGGGGATCGAATTGCTCGAGTACGAACGGCCAGGCATTCGAAAACGCGATGATCCAGCTCTGGGTGATTTGCAATACTGGCAGGTAAATCTTCAATCGGACGATAATGCCGGGCTAGGTCTGCATCGCGATCCCGATGGACATTCGTATTCGATTGCGCGTCGTCCCGAGAATGTGAACAAATTCACTTACGGGCGCGATGCTCTAACGAATCATTGGCCGCGCTATTTGATGGAAGGTGCCGAGCTCGGCATTTTTATGATTGTGGCGCTTTGGTTTACGATCGCGCTTGAATATCCGCCGTCGCCGATTCACAAAGCAATCGGTTCGCCACTTCTACGCCGTTCCATTCTCGGTCTCGCCATTGGCGTGACGGTTGCGATCCTGATTTATTCGCCGTGGGGAATGCAATCGGGGGCGCACTTCAATCCCTCCGTGACGCTCGCGTTTCTTTACCAGCATCGAATCCAGCCATGGGACGCGTTCTTTTACGTCGTCGCGCAATTCGTCGGCGGCTGGCTTGGTGTCGTCCTGGCCGCGCTTCCTTTCCGCAAAGCGTCCCGGCACCCGAAAGTAAACTTCGTCGTCACCGTTCCCGGGCCGCGCGGAGTGCTCGTCGCCTTCGCGGCCGAGTTCATTATTTCTTTCGCACTCCTGAGCGCGCTCATGATTGCGATGCATCATCGCACGCTCAAGCCCTGGCTCGGAATTTTCGCCGGCCTTCTCCTGCTGGTTTACATCACCTTTGAAGCGCCGTTTTCTGGAATGAGTTTGAATCCGGCACGCACGATCGCTTCCGCGCTTCCCGCCCGCAATTGGAAAGCGATCTGGATTTATTTCACCGCGCCCGTTCTGGCGATGCTTCTTGCTGCGATTCTGTTTGGGGATTGAAACTGGGAATCTACTACTCGAAAAACTTCTCGCGATGCGGACGCAAATCCAGTTCGAGCGTCCAGGCAGAACGATCCTGCTCCGCCAATTGGAAATAAGCTTCTGCAATTTTGTCAGGGTCAATCATCGGCTCGGATGATTCGGTGTCGCCGCTCGAACGGATGATCCCGTCAATGATGACGTGCGCGACGTGAATACCTTGCGGCCAAAGCTCGCGCGCGAGGCATTGCGCCAGCCCGCGCAGCGCAAATTTTGCGCTGCTGAAAGCCAGCCAGCCGCCGCCGCGCACGCTTGAGGTCGCGCCGGTGAAAATCATCGCGCCTGCGCCGGCCGCGATCATGTCGGGTGCGGTTTCGCGCGCGCAGACAAAAGCACCCAGCGCGGCAATGCGCCACGATTGCTCAAACTGTTCTGCATTCGTTTCGAGCAACCCGTCGCCGGAAGACGAGCTGGCGTTATACACGAGCACATTAATTGGACCGAGTTCTGCACGCACTTTCCCGATCGCGTTTGCGAGTTCCCGCGGCTCAGTCGCATCGGCTACCGTGGCGATAATAAGTTCACTGCCGGCGAAGCGCTCACGCGCGAGCTCGTTAATGAATTTCGGCCGGCGGGCGACGACGGCGACGCGAAAATCTTCGTGCGCAAAGCGTCGTGCGATCGCCGCGCCCAGGCCAGGACCAACTCCAACTATGAGTGCGACCTGGCTCATAGGAACCAGACTAGCCAACGCGACGACCCATTCAAGACTCCATCTTCGGCGCGGTTTTCGCTCTGACTAACCATCGCTGCCTCAATTCGGCTGCCGGCAGAAATTCTATCTGCTTTGTCTCGATTCTAGTCGGAACCTTTCCGATTCGGTGCAAAAAATAGAAGAACAACGCCAGTAACGCAGCCGGTGCGAACTGGACTAGGCCCAGTGCCAGATGCGGATGGATGTCTATTCCCAACCAGTGACCGTCCTTAAACCATGGACCGTAATAGACAAGAGCTGCGGCAGAACAGAAGAATAGAGGTAGGATCGCGCGCCACGGTAGAAACGCCAGAAACGGCACAATCCAGCTCCAGTACCACGGGAACTGAGGTGACAGGAGAAAGGTGAACGCGAAGGCAAGAATACCTGCGCTAAGGAGATACCCGTGTTCAATCTTGTTCCAGCGAAAGACTGCGCACAGAGCGAGCACTACCAGAACCGCGAAGGCGAAACTGAAATATACTCCGGCTGGGATTTCACTCCCGCCAGAAATGAATCGAGTAAGTAGTAGGAGAAAATAGCGGCCGGTTTTGATTCCTTCCTCATCTGCGTAAGTAGAAAGGAATCCCATGACATGACTTCCCGCGCCGAGATAAGGAAGGTAGCCCAGGCAAAATGTGGCAGCCGCCGCGACCGGCATTTTCCAATCCCAGCGGCGATAAAACGCAGGCAATAACACGAGCGGGAAGAATTTGGTAAGAGCTGCGGCGCCGAGGAGCACTCCGGTCAATGTGTCACGCCGCGCTTGTCGCGCCAGAAATGCAAGGGCAACGAACGCAATCATGGCGGCGTCGATGTGGCCGCTTCCGGAAAACTCCCAGAGCACGAGCGGATTCCACGCATAGATAAGCACGCGCTCCCGCGGCAGACCAAAACCGGCGAGCAACCGCACGAGCGCCCAAATCGTGATCGCTTCGAAAATGAGGAGACAAAATTTGAAGCCGATGATCGATCCAGTAACCCGATGAATGGCGAGAAAGATCATCTGCGCCATCGGCGGATAAATGGTCGGCGCGTAGTCGCGTCGATTAATGTGCGGATAAATCTGCGCGTCCCGTAACGAAGCGAGCTTCGGATCAGCCGGGATGTAGCGATAGGGATTGATGCCAGCAGTCTGGACGCGGCCGTCCCAGATGTAGCGATAGATGTCGTCAGAAAGCTTCGGTGGTTCGAAGAACAGACTTAGCCGAAGCAGCGCTCCAAAACTGAGCACAACGATTAGAGTCGCGTGGGTTGACTTGGCATTCCAGATCAGGATGACGCCGATGATACATAGAAGCGCCTCCACTCCCGCCAGCCAGAGAAATACCTCGATATTACCGTGGCGCAGAGCGAGACGTGCCGGCCAGAGTATGACGCAACTACCGAAGCCTGCTAAGAAGAGAAGCGTTTGGCGACGTAGGAGCAGCGGTAGCAATCGCCGTTTCAAGTTCAACCAAAAAGCCATGTTCACGCTGCGAACGGCTAACCTTCAACTGCTCTCCTACGCAGTTATCCGCACTCCTACCTTGTGCAGACCGGTTACCCCGGAGGTCTTCGCGCGTTTTTCATCGAACGCCTGTAGTTGTCCTTTGCGATCGGTCGCGCGGACGGCGAGCTTGTAGTCTCCCGCGTTATTGGGTTTCCAATCATAACTCCAAAGCGCCCAGGTTAGTTCTGTTCCTGGATAATCGATCTTCGCTTCCTGCCAGTTCTTTCCGTCATCCGAACTTACCTCGACGCGTGAGACACCGCGATCTCCAGCAAACGCAACGCCTTTTAGCCGAACGCCGTTGGCCACATTGTTCAGCGCAAGCTGCATCTTGTCATCGGGCACATCGATGCGAGCACGGATGGGCACGATGAAATCCGGTCCCCAACCTTGTTTTTCGTAAAAGCCTTTGGCGTCTTCTCCGGCAACCTCGATGCGCGTAACCCACTTCACATGTTTCTCACCGAAGTAACCCGGGACGATCATGCGCGCCGGTGCACCGTGGCGGTCGGGCAAGGGTTCGCCGTTCATTTCGTAAACAACAAGCGTGGTAGGATTCATCGCCTTTTCGAGAGGGAAGGTATCGGTGTAATTATCGACACCGCTTAGCAGCACTTTGTGACCTTTCGGATCGGCGCCGGCAGCTTCGAGCAACGTGCGCAATGGCACGCCTTTCCATTTGGCGTTACTCATCAGACCCATACCGATTCCATTACTAATGCACATGAGGGTCGTCTCCTGAGTGACCGCGGGCATCGCCTTCAGCTCGTCGATTGTGTAGCTACGCTTGTTCTTCACCATGCCACCGATCTCCAGCCGCCAAATTGCCGGGTTTACCTTTGGGTCGACTACGTTCTTTGTGACGACGTAAAACTTGTCGTTCGGCGTGATGGGCGCGACTTCCTTGCCTTTGTATTGGCTGCCGTCGTAGCTGAAAGTCGCTACCTTATAGAGCTTGCGCAGAAGGCCAGCACCGCCGAGTCCCGCGACTACTCCGATTCCACCCAGGACTACCGCTCTACGCCCAACCGTTGGACTATATTCCATCTCACCCTTCGCGGACGATGGCGTGGTGAGCCAGGCATAGCTCGCGATGAGTGTACGTTCGAAGGCTACAAACGCGAGCAGCAATCCCAGCAAAGTCACGAAGGTGGCGATAGTTATCGGCAAACCGCGAAAATGCGTGCCCAGAACTGGCCAGAGAGCTGCGGCGAAAACAAGTAGAGGAACTATGACAAAGAGAACAATTGAAAACGTGTTTCGGCGTGGCGGCGATATGGCGCGCCTTCCCATAATCACCGCGTAAATCCAGCCGCCGATTGCACCGACGATTATCTGACCGGCGATGACCGAGCTGACACCAAGCTGCTTCATGTGATTATAGCCGCCGACTTTACCCATCAGATCGAGGAATGGTCCCACTGGGATGAGTGCCGAGAGCCTGTCGCCGATTAGTGCCAGAGGCGTCGCGACGCCGAAAAGGGTGCGCAACAACAGCATGACTAGCGTCATTACTATCCCGGCGACGGCGCCGGCGAGGAGTCCAATGCCCGCGGCTTTCCAACCGCCTACCTTCTTCGATTTATCGGAAGTTGCCGCGCTGCCGTTCGAGAGATTCACCTGATTTCCGCTTACTGCTTCTCGAAGTTCATCGCGGCCGAGTTCATGCAATAACGCAAACCGGTCGGTTGCGGGCCGTCATCGAAAACGTGGCCAAGATGACCTCCGCAACGCGCGCAAAGAACTTCTGTGCGCGTGCCGAAAAATCCCCGGTCGGCCTTGGTTTCTACGGCACTGGTATCGATCGGCTCGTAAAAACTGGGCCAACCGGTTCCCGATTCAAATTTAGTATCGGAACCAAAAAGCGGGAGCCGACAGGCGGCGCATTTGTAAACTCCATGCCGGTGATTGTCCGCATACTTGTTAGTGAAAGGACGCTCGGTGCCCTTTTCCCGGAGCACGTAATACTGTTCCGCGGTCAGATTTTTTTTCCATTCCGCGTCTGGCTTCTGAACCTTTTCAATCATGGGTGGGCTGGCGTTTGGCTGCTGGGCGAATATGGCCACCGAGCTCGCGGCCATGAGCAAGGAAGCGCCGACGCTTCCGAGCAGGCGCGACAAGTTGGTTCGAAATTGCATAATGAAGTGAGAGCACGATGGCGGAGCTTTTATTCCCGACCTCTGCGCGCGAAACTTTTTACTTTAGCCAATCACCTGCTGTCTGAATCGGCTCGAGTTGGCCAGGTTCCGTTAGCCAGACGACCAATGCGTTGCGGGCGCCGGAATCCGATTGCGCGGAAGCGACCGGAAGATGGAGGCTGGCTTTGCCACCACTCATGCTGGTTGTCTCCGTCCCGAGGACCACAAAATCATGCTGCAATTGCCGGCCGCTATTTTCCCCGGCGCGCACGCTGACTTTGAGGCCAAAACCCAAACGCGCAGCGTGCAGTTCGAGCGGAGCTTCGCTGTTTTTTTTCGAGATAAAAGTAGCGCGGATAATCTTGTCGTCGCCGAGTTCGACCTGGAGTGTGCCGGGCGAATCGCTCGCGGCGGACGGCGCGGAATTATTTTGCCACTCGCGGCCATCGAGCACAAACCCTGGCGTGTAAACACTGCTGCCGTTCCAGCGGGCAGCGTATTGATATTGCCGCGTGGTCCAGGCTTTGGCGGCGTAGGGATCGCGCCAACCGAGCCGATCCCAGTAATCGACGTGAAAGGCGATCGGGGCGAAATCTCGCCAGAGCCGCGGGCTATCCTTCAGCCGGCTCAACCACGCTTCCGCCGGCGGACAACTGCTGCAACCTTCGGAAGTATAAAGTTCCAGCAAATGCGTCTTACCTGGCCCGCTGGTAAAGGTTTGTTCGGCTGCGTGCAGGCCCAGCGCGGAGCCGACGAGGATTGTCAGAGAAAAGAGGTTTCGTAACATCGCGAAATGTGAGAACGGCGGAGCGCCTTTATTTCAAGGGGAATAAACAAAGTCGCTTCTCGCTCGGATAACCAAGCGTGATTCCATTGCCACCGACTGAAGCGTTGAGTAAGTATCGGGTGTGGCGGAGATGGATTTTGCGCAACTAGTCGAGGAACATTACATGCCCCTTTACCGTTTCGCGTTGTCGCTCAGCCGGAGCGAGGTCGAGGCTGGCGATCTGACGCAGCAAACTTTTTATATCTGGGCGAAGAAAGGTCACCAGTTGCGCGACCAGAGCAAAGCCAAGACCTGGCTTTTCACTACGCTTTATCGCGATTTTCTCGCGAGCAAACGGCGCCAGAACCGCTTTGTGACCGCGGAAGAAGCCGAGCAATGGGTGGAACCGGCGCAGGTCGCGCCCGCGGGGGTGGATGCGCTCGACGCCGCCACGGTGCAAGAAGCGTTGCTCAAGCTGGACGAACGTTATCGCGCGCCGGTGACGTTATTTTATCTCGAACAACATTCCTACCGCGAGATCGCTGAGATACTCGGCGTTCCCATCGGCACCGTCATGTCGCGGCTGTCGCGCGGGAAAGCGGAGCTGCGCGAAAAATTGAGCGACACGGCGTCGCGCGCCGCGAGAAAAATTGTGCCGTTAGGAGGGCAGGCCAATGGATAATCGAGAAGCGCGTTCAGTTTTGAGTTTGCATCGGGAAGGCGAAGCGACGGCCGACGAAGCGCGCATGAAAGAAGCGTTGCGCATGGCGGCGGCAGACCCTTCGCTCGCGCGCTGGCAGGCCGACGACCAGGAACTTGATCGCATCATTGCTTCCAAGCTAAAGGCGAGCGCTGTGCCGGCGGGTTTGAAGTCACGGATTCTCGCTGGCACGAATGCGCCGCCGCGGGAAAGGCGATTAGCCTGGCCGCGTGCGATTACCCTCGCTGCTGCCGCCTGCATTTTGGCGGCAATTATTACTTTTTGGCGCGCGCCATCGCGGCCGGTCGAAATGCTGGCTGATTATCGCGCGGAAATGGTCAGCTTCGTGCGAGTGCCGCCGTCGCTCGAATTGCTGTCCGAGCAAATCGTCAAAATCGATAACTTCCTCGCCAAAGAAAATGCCCCGGCGAACTTCGCCATTCCGAAAACACTCGCTAGTTATGAGCCAGTGGGTTGTCGCGTACTGCGTTTCCGCGGCCACGACGTCTCCCTCGTCTGTTTTAAGATTGGCGATGACAATCTTGCGCATCTTTTTGTCACCGACAGCCAGGGATTGTCTGCAAACGCCAGCCCTGCTGCTCCCAGTTTCGTGGCGGAAGGCGAATGGATGACGGCTTCCTGGAAAGAAGGCGATCGCGTTTATCTCCTGGCGGTAAAAGGGGATCGTGCCGCCGCTGAAAAGTTTCTTGGCACGATCTAACTCTCGTTAAGGTTAGCATAAGACGGCATGGCTTCTATAAGCTACCGGCCGCAGCCGGCAGGCTGGCGTTCACCTAGGCCGCGGTTGAACTTGATTTCGTCAGATGTATAAGTTCAACCCGATAGTCGCGGTTCTATTCGCTGCCGCCGCGGCCAGCCGCGCAGCAGACCCGCCGGATATCAGCCTCTCCGTGCCTCCGCCATTCGCGACTGACGTCACGATCAAGCATTTTCGTGCGGGAGAAGACCTCGTGCAGCAGTTCTATCACCTCATCACAGTCGCGCCTCTGACCCAGTACCGCGGTTCGTTCGGCCCGCGCGTCGCGGATCCGACCAACCTGTACGGCTGGGTGGTAGATGTGTTTGCTCGCTTCAGCCCAAAGGTATCCGCCGCCTGCGCTGCGGCCAAAGATGGCGACCAGGCAGACCTTAATGTCGAGTCCGAGTTTTTTGGAATGGACGAGCGGTCATATATGTTCGCTCGGTTTGAGCACAAACATTTCAAGTGGGGCAGAGCGGTATCCTTCCTGAGTCAGTTCACGCAGGATACTGCTTACTATGTTCCGCACAACGGTCATCTGGAGTACGAGGTCTGGGGCATCACAAATGATCGAATGTACACGGTCGTCGCTACGGTCAGGGTCAGCCACCCTAAGCTCGCCGACTGGGGCGGGCGCGTCAGAGTCGCATCATCTTTGGCGGCTTTGCAGCGCGACAGAGACTACAAGCGCGTCCAGAGGTGCAGGCCCGAGCAGTTTGAGCCTAGCCTTACTGCGTTCGATCGGATGTTAAACACACTTGTGATTCGATGAATACATCTAATCAGGCGCTGGAACCAACTCGCGAGGATGTTGCGTCTCGTTAGGCGAAGTTATGGCGCGTCGCATTCTCATTGCTCTGCCGCTCACTCTCATTGGTGTTGCCCTACTTGCTACGGTTCCATCGTGCTGCCTGGCGACCGCTTGGTTGATCAGACAATCGAAAGCAGTAGAAAGATTCGAGTCGCTTTCGAGCGTGGTCGAGCGCACGTGGATTCGTGGGTTGCGCAGCATAGTTCCTTGCCTTCCGCCGAGGAATTTCTGGCGTGGACCTCGCAGCAGCCTGCCAGCGCTGATAGCGTCCATGATATTGAGCTCATAACCGATGACTTTCCCGAAGATGCAATAAAGCAGTTCGGCCAACCAACTTCGGGTTCATATCTGTTGTGCCTGTGGCGTGGCGAGTGGACAGAATACTACGCCTCATGGAACGGGAAGACTTCGCTCCAGTTTGATATGGCGAGTTACTATCTTTTGGGCTCAGCTTTTGCGGATTTTGCGGATTTCGCGGTTTTCGCGGGTGCCGGCGTAACCTCTCTTGTTTTGGGTCTCTGCGTTTGGAAATATTCGCCTAACCCAGCACTGCTGCCAACTCCGAGAGTTTAACAAGACACTGTAGCAAACAATCTCTTCGCCCATTTGGCCGATCTAATTCTCGTTAATTAAGCCAACTTAAGACGCGCCCGCTTTTAAGACGGCAAAGGTTTTGCTGCCTTTGCGATCTAGATATAGCAGGACGCCGCGTTTCGGGTCGGCTTTCACGAGGGCGTCCCGGAATGATTTCACGTCGGTGACCGGCTTGCCGTCCACCTCAGTGATGATGTCTTCGCGCTCGATTCCCTGGGCGGCGGCGATGCTGTTATCGGCCACGTCGGTAACGATAACACCCCGCTGTTGGCCAAGTCCAAGCCGGTCCGCCATTTCCTTGCTGATTTCCTGGACCTGCAATCCGAATTTTCCCAGGTCTTCAGGCCGGGGTGGAGTTTGGGGGACGGTTTCGTTTGAGGCGCGCGCGATGTCGTTCGGCAGCTCGCCGGTGGTCACCGGCACTTCCAGGGTCTGGCCTTTGCGCCAAACGGTCAGCTGCACCTGTTGGCCGACTTTCTTTTTCAAAATCTCATGCTGCAATTGCGAATCGGTCGTGACCGGAGTGCCATCGACTTTGGTTATCACATCGAGCGGCCGCAGATTGCTTTTGTTGGCGGGCGCGTTCGCCTCAATTGTCACGACCACCACGCCGTGATCGATCCCTTTCAGCAAATCGCGCGTGCTGGAATCTTCGCCCACAGTGCCGATGCGAATGCCAAGCCAGGGGCGCACGATTTTTTTGCCGGCAATTAATAGCTGGCCGATCTCGTTGGCGAGGTTGCTCGGAATGGCAAAACCAAGGCCGCGATTCAAGCCGTTGATTAGGGTGTTCATGCCGATGACTTTGCCGTCGATATCGCAAAGTGGGCCGCCGGAGTTGCCGGGGTTAATCGAGGCATCGGTTTGGATGTAATCGGAAATGGAATAGCCCGGCAGCAATTTGCTGCGGCCTTTGCCGCTGATGACACCGTAAGTGAAAGTGTAATCGAGCTTGAACGGCGCCCCGATAGCGAAGGCGAATTGTCCCACGCGCGTGGCGTCGCTGTTGCCCATTTGCACCACCGGCAAATCTTTCGCGTCGATTTTGATTACGGCCACGTCGGTCTTTTCATCGGTCCCGACAACTTTTGCGGGAAATTCGCGGCCATCTTTCAGTTTTACGCTAATCTGGTCCGCGTTCTCGACCACATGGAAATTGGTGTAGATGTAGCCGTCGCTACGAACGATGAAGCCAGAGCCCTCGGTTGGAATCGGCTCGGAATTACGCCGGCTGCGGCGTGGCGACTGGTCATCGGGCTGTCGCTGGAAAAGAAGATCGTCGAAATTCAAAACGTCGTTGCCGTCATTTTTTTTCGATACTTCGATGATGACGACGCTGGGGGCGACGATTTCGAAAACTTTAGCAAACGCGTTATTGAGCGCGTGCACCACGTCCTTGCCCGGCTCGGCGGCGGCGGGCGGAACGGTGGGCGAAGGTTCCTGCGCGAAGAGGGGAGCGGCGGTCATCCCGACACCGAGAGTTAAAACCAGAAAAAAATTACGCATTGGTTCGGACTTGGACACAAGCGCGAGAGTGAACGTTCAACGTTTCGCGTCCTGCGGCTACCCGCTCAAAATTGCGCAATGGATGGCTTGCGACAAGTTCCGGCGGTGAAGCTCTGGAAATGTTTGCTCCTGGTTTGCCCCGAACTGGAGGTAAGACTTGGTCGTGAGCGAAAACGGTTTCATCATTTCGCGACCGAGCGAGAAGTGCGGGATGCGGTTGAATCTTTCGCTGCGTTGCCGCGTTTGGTTTCGGAACTGACTAACGGGCTGGTAGAGCTGGAATCCGAAACGCGATTTGCGCAGTCGCTACGATCGCTCACCCGCCGCGCCCCAAATGAATTCTGGCCTTCGCCCGATGACCTGCGGGAGGAGCTCGATTTTCATGCGTCGCGGGGAAAATTCGATTCGCTTTTTATTTTCTGGCCGCAACACGATTTTGCACGAGGCGATTCCGTCCCGGGGAGCGCCTGGGGACTCGGGATGGGCGCGAGCGATTGGAGCAATGGCGCAACTTACGCCGCGGTTGCGAATGCGTCGAGCGCGGCGTGGCAGAATGAAGTGTCGGGCGAAGTCTGGCTGCACGAGTGGTTGCATGGGGTTTGCCATCATTTCGCGCAACGCGGCCACGCGATGCCGGAGCGCGATGCCGATGGGGCGGAATTGCACGGCTACGTTCGTTCGCCCACTGCCGGCTGGACGGAATACTATCGCGATCTGATGAGCGGGAATGTTTTTGAAAATGGAAAACGGCTCGGGATCGTGCTCGCGGCTTGGAATGAACGCGGCAGTGCCACTGCGGCGTGATTTGCTTTCCAAAAAATTGAACAACCGCAATGAGGGAACGTCAGACGATATCCATTACAAAAGCACGGCATCGCAATACCGGCGTTGACACGATTGTTAAGGGCATTAAGTTTCTAATCCACAAATCACGAAAATGGTGAATCTCACCGCGGAACCTACTGAGGGGAAAGCGTTCCTGTCTCACGCGCCCGGCTACTGGCCGGAGGTAGCGCCGGAGCTTTGGAATGACTGGAAATGGCAGCTCAAGAATCGCGTGACCACTCTCGCGCAACTCGAGAAGCATCTCGTTTTATGCGAGGAGGAGCGCGCGGGCGTTCTGCTCTCGGGCGACAAGCTGGCCCTCGCGATCACGCCGCATTTTTTTAATCTCATCCCGCGCGATGATCCGGACGATCCGATCCGGCGTCAGGTAATTCCGCGGATCGAAGAAACCTGGGGCTCGCCTTATGACATGGCCGATCCCTGCGGCGAAGATTCGCACATGCCGGTGCCGGGATTGGTGCATCGGTATCCTGATCGGGTGCTGTTTTTGGTGACCGATCGGTGCGCCAGTTATTGCCGTTATTGCACGCGGAGTCGTGTGGTCAGCGGCGTGGGCGAACAGGAATTGCACACTGAGTTTGAAGCGGCATTTAAATACCTCGAAGAACATACCGAAGTGAGGGATGTGCTCCTGAGCGGCGGCGACGCGTTGCTTTTTAGCGACAACAAACTCGAGGGAATTTTGAGCCGGCTGCGCGCCATTCCGCACATCGAATTTTTGCGCATCGGCACACGCATTCCGATTTTTCTCCCGCAACGCATCACGCCCGAGCTGTGCGCCACGCTGGCGAAATACCATCCGCTCTGGATGAGTGTTCATGTCAATCATCCGCGTGAGCTGACCGTCGAAGTAAAGCAGGCGCTGGAACGCCTTGCCAATGCCGGTATTCCGCTGGGCAATCAAAGTGTTTTGCTCAAAGGAGTGAACGACGAGCTCGAGACAATGAAGACGCTCGTGCACAAATTGTTAATGTGCCGCGTGCGTCCGTACTACATTTACCAGTGCGATTTGATTGACGGCTCGTCGCATCTGCGCACGTCGGTCGCCAAAGGCATCGAGATAATCGAAGGCCTGCGCGGTCACACGACTGGTTACGGCGTGCCGCAATACGTGATCGATGCTCCCGGCGGCGGCGGCAAAGTGCCGATCAATCCCGGTTACGTCCTCTACCACGACAACGAAAAAATCGTCATCCGCAATTACGAAGGCAACATCTTCGAGTATCCCGAAACGGGTGCGGAAAATGTGCAGTTCGCGCCGCAGCGCGAATATCACGACGAGTATTTGTATTCGTAGTTAATCGACAACGAAGCCTTCGCGCTCGGCGGCAACTTTTAAACGCAGATCCTCAGTCAGGAATTGGACTGTGCCTGGCTCAAAATTCGAGGCGACCGTCGCGGCGGCAAGATGAAGGGCATCTCCCGTGCGCACCCCGGCCGTTCTCACAAGGCGAACTGCGGCTCGACGCAACTTGTCAGTTGGATAAATCTCCCTCCACTGTGGAAATAACTCGGTGAGGTTGCGATACGCCGTGGCAACTGCTTCCGGTGTTTCTCCAAGTCTTGCCCGGCGTTCAATCGCAGCAGTACATTCGACCAGGCTGCCCCACCAGGTCACAATCGGTTCATCTCGGGCGCTTTTTCGATAACGAGTCGAAGTTTCCTCGCGCAAAAGCAGAGGCACAAGCGCTGACGCGTCCCAGTAAACTACCACCGTTCCTCGTCGCGCATCTTAAGGAGTGTCTCGACCACACTTCCCTTGAATTTCGGCAGCGGTCGCGTCCAAAAGTCTTTCGGCAATTTGCCCTTGCCTCGTTTGAGAAGGCCTTGTCGCTCGAGCTCGAGTAATTTTGCTTCATCCGCTTCCCTGCTGCCGGGCGGGAGCGGCTCCAGTCGCGCCACCGGAATGTTGCGGTCGAGGATCAGGACCGACTCACCCTGGCGCACCTTCTTGAGCAGTTTGCTCAGATTATTTTTTGCCTGGGTCACACTCGCCGTTGTCATCACGCTAGAATGGCCTGGTCGAAAAGGCTAGTCAAGCTCGATTCGTCCCCATGAAAGCTTACAAACAACGCGGCGGGATCCCTCCCGCCACGGCGGGTAAACTGTTTCGCTCGGGATCGTTAATTTTTCGCCATGCTCTCGCCGCCAATCACGGTCATGACGCAGCGCGTTTTCAGGATTTCGGCCTCGGGGATTTGCATTACGTCCTGACTAAGAATCGTTAGGTCCGCCAGTTTGCCCGGTTCAATCGAGCCTTTGTCCTTTTCTTCAAAGGCGGCATAAGCGGCGTTGCTGGTAAACATTTTCAAAGCTTCCTCGCGCGAGACCGCTTCTTCGGGGTGCCAGCCCGGGTCCGATTCGCCCTTGATGCTCCGGCGCGCAACGGCGGCGTAAAATTCGATCATTGGTTCGCCCCGCTCGACCGGCGCATCCGAGCCGCCGCAAATGATCGCGCCGCTTTTCAGCAGACTGTTCCAGGCATAGGCGCCAGCGAGTCGATCCATTCCCAGCCGCGCCGGAGCGAAAAATAAATCGCTGATGGCATGCGACGGCTGCATGGAAGCGATCACGCTGAGTTTGGCGAAGCGGGGGATATCCTGCGCATTTAAAACTTGTGCGTGTTCCACTCTCCAGCGCGGTTCGGCAATTTTGCGATCCGCCGGCGGCACGGCTCGGAAGGTCTCTTGGTAAAGATCGAGAATCGTGCGATTGGCGCGGTCGCCAATGGCGTGCGTTTCGACTTGGATGCCGCGACGCAAGGCTTCGGCCAGCATCGGCCGGAGTTCCTCTGGTTTTTGGATCAGGTAGCCAGATGTCTTGGGATTATCCAAATAGGGCGCGAGCAGCGCGGCGCCGCGCGAGCCGAGGGCGCCATCGAAAATTATCTTAATGGTGCGCTGGGTGAAATGGTGATCGTAGGAGTTCAGCGTCGGCTCGTCGCGCAGGAGCGCCGCCGCGGCCGGCCCCGGTCCGTAAGCGGCATTGTAAATTCGAATCTTGATCTCGTTAGCTGCAAACGCGTGCCGGAGGATCGCCTGGTCCTCCAGCTCGCTGCCAGCGTTTTGGATTTCGCACCAGCCGAGCCCAAGCTCACGCTTAATTCCTGTTAGGAGCGCCTGCCTGCGTTCCGCCGCGCCTGGTTGCGGAATATTTTTCGCGACTAGCTCCTGCGCGTTATCGAGCAACATGCCGGTTGGCTCGCCATTATTGTCTTTCAGAATTTCGCCGCCGAATGGATCGGGCGTGTCGCGGGTGATTGCGGAATTTTTTAGCGCGGCCGAATCCGCCACCGCCGCGTGGCCATCCGCGCGCGTCAGAAACACAGGATTGTTCGGAGCGATTTTGTCGAGATCGGCGCGCGTGGGAAATTGGGGCGGCTTCCAAAAAGTCTCGATCCAGCCGCGGCCGGTGATCCATTTTCCCGGCCCTCACGCACTTTCTCGATGAAATCTTCGAGCGTGTTTGCGCCTTCGAGATTCAGCGTCAGCTCGCGTTCGCCGATGCCGAAGATATGGCAATGCGAATCAGTCAGCCCCGGCACGACCGTTTTGCCTGCGAGATCGACAACTTTCGTTTTGTTGCCTCGGAATTGCTCTGCCTCCCTGTTGGAACCGACGGACAAGATCCGTTGATTCTTCACCGCGACCGCTTCGGCGTGCGGCTGCTTCTCGTTCACAGTGTAAATGTTGCCATTAAGAAAAATGGTGTCGGCTGTTTCAGCCTTGGCATTCATGATTGCGATCGAGCCCAAGAGAAGAAAACCGAAGCGCATTTCGCATTTTCCCGTCATCCCTGAGCGAAGTCGAGAGATCCCGTTGCAGAACTTAAAGGTTACGCCGCGGGATCCCTCGGCTTCGCTTGGGATGGCGGACAACGCGATCCCTCTGATTTGCGGGAGATGACGAGAAAACAAAAAATATTTTTGCCAAGCAGTTGTGCATTTATAGAATCAACGCACGCTCTGCTGGCAGAGCGTTGAACCTTAACCATTCAGACTTCTGAACTCACCGCATTCTCTCGCCAATTTCACGGTCGGAAAAACTTGGCGAGTATCACTGATCTGATATGGCCAACTTTTTTCCGAAATGGACAAATTGGCTGCCGCTCAAGCTTTCCATTTGCGGGGCTCTGGTTACCTGCGGATTAACCGCCGCGACCTGGTATTACGTCACGCCGAAATACACCAAGGTCGGCTACGAACCGGTGCAGCCGGTGCCGTTTCCGCACGACATTCACGTTACACAACTGGGGATGGATTGCCGTTATTGCCACAGCTTCGTGGAAGTGGCGGCGCACTCGAATGTGCCCAACACGCAAACCTGCATGGCGTGTCACACGCAGGTGCAAAAAGATAATCCCAAGCTCGCGCCGGTGCGCGACAGTTGGAAAAGTGGGATGCCGGTGCAGTGGGTTTGGATTCATCGGCTGCCCGATTACGTTTTTTATAATCACGCTGCGCATGTGAACCGCGGGATCAGTTGCGCCGTGTGTCACGGTCAGATCAATCACATGTCGGTGGTGGCCGATGCCAAGCCGATGAGCATGGCCTGGTGTTTGGAATGTCATCGGCACCCGGAAAAATTTCTGCGTCCGGAAGATCAGATTACAAACCTGGATTGGAAACCGGATGATGTGCAGCCAGCGGCGTTTGTGGCGAAATACGGCCAACCGAATGGGGTGACGGAAGATTGGTCGAAGAAACAGCACCTTACGCAGCGCGAGATTGGGCAGACTTTGAAGGAGCGCTGGCACATTAACCCGAGCGAGAATTGTCAGGTATGTCACCGATAGAAAAACAGCAGCGTGAGCCGCGAGCGCGTAACTCAGCCTTCCAGGCTGATATGTCGCGCGGGCTTCCAGCCTGCGGTATTGCGCCCGGGACGCGCCAGGCTGGAAGCCTGGGCGACATGTCAGGCTGGAAGCCTAAGTTACGATGAAACGCGTTTTTGAACATCCGCCGGAAGAAAAGCACGGTCGCCATTATTGGCGCAGCGTGGATCAACTGAGCGAGACCCCGGAGTTTCAATCCTGGCTCGAGCGCGAATTTCCCAATGGCGCGGCGCAGCTAAAAGGCGACGAATGGTCGCGCCGGAGTTTCGTGAAATTAATGGGCGCATCACTCGCGCTGGCGGGTTTTGGGTTGAGCAGTTGCCGGCGGCCGGAGATCCATTTGGTGCCGTTTACCAAATCGCCCGAATGGACGATTCCCGGAAAATATTTGTATTACGCGACAGCCATGCCGCGGCGCAATGGCGCGATTCCGCTCCTCGCCACCACCGTCGATGGCCGGCCGATCAAACTCGATGGCAACCCGCTGCATCCGGCCAGCAGCGGTGGGAGCGATGTTTTTGCGCAAGCGGAGATTGCCGAGCTCTACAATCCCATGCGCGCGCGCCGCTTCATCGAGAACGGCAAAGTGAGCGATGCCGCCGGTTTTGAAAAATATCTGGCCCAGTTGCGCGGGCGGATGGTGGCCGAGGGTGGAAGCGGCCTGGCCTTTCTGGTGCAGGAAACCCATTCGCCCACGCGCGAACGTTTGCGGACCGAGCTGGAAAAAATGTTCCCGCGCATGCGCTGGTGCGTTTACGATCCGCTCCTGAGCGAGGCGCAACATTTCTCGACC
>DAIOVO010000033.1:0-29165 GCA_036758965.1 Chthoniobacterales bacterium | reverse complement strand
GTCTAACGGTTCGTAGCCGAGGCGGAAAGTGCCGTAGTGCATTGGCACCAGTTTTTTGGCGCGCAATTCCAGAAACGCCTGCACTGCTTCTTCGGGATTCATGTGCACTTCGCGACCGCTCGGCGGATCGTAGGCACCGATGGGCAGAAGCGCGACCTCGATCGGGTAACGCTGGCCGATTTCCTTGAAACCGGGAAAGTAGGCGCTGTCGCCACAATGAAAAATCGTTCGGTTATTCGCTTCGATGATAAACCCGCCGAAACCGCGATGGCGATCGGCCAGAAAACGCGCGCCCCAATGGTGACACGGCGTGAGCGAAATTTTGAGCGGGCCGATCTTGACCGTCTGCCAATAATCGAGCTCGTGAATAATTTCGAAGCCGAGATCGTGCACCAGTGTGCCGACGCTGGTCGGCACCACGATCGGTTGATCGGCGGCGATTTTACGCAGCGTGCGCCGGTCGAGATGATCGAAATGTGCATGAGTTACCAGCACGAGATCGATCTCCGGCAGATGATTTAGATCGATTCCCGGTTGCTTGAGCCGCTTGATCACCTTGAGCCATTTCGCCCAGTTGGGATCGACCAAAATATTGGTCTCGTGGGTTTGAATTAAAAATGAAGCGTGCCCGATCCAGGTGACGCAAAATTCGCCCGGGCGCACCTCCGGGAACTCGGGAAGCGCGCGCGCGCCGGAGCGCCTCGTGAAAAGCGAGGGAATCACCACTTCGGAGAGGAAATTGCGGCGATGCCAGGCCTGGCCGGGCTTGAGGGTCACCCGGGTGGAGCGTTTTTCTTTCGCGCCGTTGGCGGTGGGCTGGCGAATGACCCGCGTTTTTTTTGAAAAAGGAATCGGCACTCGCCGCCAACCATATAAGCTGGCGGGCGCAGTTCCAAAAATATTTGCCATGACCAATCCGCCCCCGGCGAAAGATTCTCTGCGCACGGAGATGCGCGCGCGGCTGGAGGCGATCTCGCTGCCGGAGCGCGCGGCGCGCTCGGTGAAAATTTGCGAGCGAGTGGCGGAATTGCCGTTGTGGAAAAATGCGCGCCTGGTCGCGCTCTTCGATCCGATGCGGACCGAGCCACAAATCGAGTTGCTGGTTGACGAATTGCGCCGGCGCGGCAGCCAGATCATTACTATTTTGCCGACTGCACGCGTGCTGGAAGATGTGCCGATCATCGCGCCGGTCGATCTCGTGCTGGTGCCGGGACTGGCTTTCACTCGCGACGGCGCAAGGCTCGGGCGGGGCGGCGGATTTTTCGATCGCTTTCTGCCGCATCGGGCGGCGCTGGCGGGGAAGATTGGGGGCGGATTCGATTTCCAAATTGTCGAGTCCCTTCCCCTGGAGACGCACGACGTGAAATTGGATGTGGTCGTGACTGACTGAGCTCTCATTCTTTTGAAGCGCCAGCCTTTTGTCGGTCTCGCTTTCAGCGCGATTGCCGGCATTCTCGCGGCCGATTATTTTCCGTCCCTAACGATTCCTATGCTGATGCTCGCCGCCGGCGGCGCATTGGCGGCGTGGCGCTGGCGATTTTCCCCCTTCCTTTATGCGCTCGTCGCCGCGGCATTTTTCGCGCTTCACAGCTCGCGCATTACGCACACGCTTGGGGCTGCGTTGGAAACGTTTGCCGGCGCGGGCAACCAGGCGGCGAACGCCTCCGGCAGAGTCGTTACCGAACCAAAAATCGACGGCAGCGGCAGTGCGACGTTTCTTTTTCAACTGCACCACGCCGCGATCGGAGAAAACGAATTCCGCCAACCGGCGACCGTGCTGGTGCGGTGGCAGGGGACGCCGCAGATCGGTGACCAGCTGGAACTATTTGGCGCGTTTCAGTCCATTGAGCCGCCGCGCAACCCAGGTGAATTTGATTTGCGCGCGTATCTGGCTCGACGCGATGTCAGCCGCGCGTTCGTGGTTCGTTATCCGGAAGATGGGCACACGATCAACGGCGGCAGCCGATTTTCTGTTTTGCGCGCGGCGGCGCGAGCGCGCGCGTGGATGCAGGCGAGCCTGGGCCGCGGCCTCGAGGATTCGCCGGACGTAGTCGGGTTGATTTGCGGCACCTCGCTTGGGTTGCGCCACCAAACGAGCGACGACATCGAAGAGCCATTCCAACAAACCGGCACGCTGCATCTTTTTGCGGTCGCGGGTTTGCACGTTGGCATCGTCGCGCGGTTGCTCTGGACGGTCGCGCTGGTGTTGCGCGCGCCGCGCAAGATCGCGACCGCGTTCATTATTCCGCTGCTGTTTTTTTACGCCACCATTACCGGCTTGCACACCGCCAGCATTCGCGCCGCAGTCATGAGCGCGCTTTTGCTGGGTGGAGTTTTTTTTGATCGAAAAATATTGGCGCTAAATAGTCTGGCAGCGGCGGCCTTTCTTATCTTGCTCTGGGATTCGACTCAGCTCTTCAGCAGCGGTTTCCAGCTTTCGTTTTGCGTCGTGGGCGCGATCGTTCTTTTGAACGAACCGCTCCGGCGTTTCTTTGCTCGCCTGGCCGCGCCGGACCCGTTTCTGCCGCGAATTCTTTTCGGCCGGCTGCAAAATATTAGTGTCAAGATCAAGGAAGCGCTGGTGAGCGGCGTCTCGATTTCACTGGCGGCCTGGCTCGGCGCGCTGGTGCCGGTTTATTTTTATTTTCATCTGGTCACGCCCATCTCGCTTCTGGCCAACCTGGCCGTCGTTCCGATCGCCTATTTTGTGCTCGCGCTGGCGATGCTCGCTTTGCTCAGCGCGCCCTTCTCCTCCGCGCTCTCGATTATTTTTAACAACGCTAATTGGCTGATGTCCCAAGCTGTTTTATTCCTGGTAAATCTGTTCGCGACCGTTCCAGGCGGACATTTCTATCTGCCGTCTTTTATCGAAAAGCGCGCGTCGGTTTCCATCACCGTTCTCGATGAAGGAACTGGCGGCGCTGTTTACTTGCGCGGAGAAAATTTTAACTGGCTGATCGACTGCGGCGGCCAAAAAAATTACGAGCGTACGCTCGAAGCATTCCTGCACGAGCGTGGCGTCAATTCGCTCGAGGGAATTCTCCTCACACACGGCGACGCCCAGCACATCGGCGGAGCGAATGAAACTCTGCTCGATTTCACTCCGCACGCGGTCTTCAATAATCCGCTCGACGTTCGCTCCAGTATCCAGCATCGCCTGCTCAAGTTGCTTCGCCAACAGCCGCCGCACTTAGTCGCGCGCGGCGATCAGCTTCTTCTCGATCGCGAGGTGCGCGCGAAAATTCTTTATCCGCCACCCGAGCTCGAAATCGACTCCGCCGACGACGCGCCGCTGATTGTGCGTTTGGAAATCGGCGAGCAAACGTCGCTTCTTTTCGAGTCGGACGCTGGCGCGGAAGCGGAAGAATATCTGCTGGCAAATCCGGCTGAGTTGCGCAGCGATGTTTTGGTAAAAGGCCAACATCATGCCGGGGATTCCGGTGGAGTCGACTTCATCGCGGCGGTGCAACCGAAGCTGATCATCGCGACTTCGCGCGATTTTCCAGCGGCGGAAAAAATTTCCGATGAGTGGGCAACCGAAATCGCGCGAGCAGGAATTAAACTATTTCGCCAGGATGAAACCGGCGCGGTGGAAATTCAATTTCGTGATGAAGGCTGGGAAGCGCGGGCATTTTTGACCGGAGGAACTTTTCGCAGCAGCAATCGATAAATCGGGATTTGGCGCTGGCGGTATTTTTCTTCGAATGCGGTCACTGGAAAATTTTCTGCAATTTCGATCGGCGCGAAACTTTCGTCGTCTTCAAGCAGCCGTTCGATTGCTCGAAAATATTGGGCGTGATCGGTTGCGAGATGAAAAAGACCGCCCGGCGCGAGCGCGCGGTGAATAGAAACGAGGAACGCGCCGGTGAAAATGCGCCGGCGATGGTGGCGCCGTTTCGGCCAGGGATCGGGGAACAAAAGATGAAATGCCGCCACTGATTCGGGCGCGAGCAATTTGGTCACGACATAACTCGCTTCCAAACGCAGCAGGCGAATATTGTGAAGGCTCCTGCTCTTGAGGCTGGCGCTGCGCAGACGCCCGGCGAGGCGCTCGACCCCGAGAAAATTTAGCGCCGGATTTTGCGCGGCGAGCGCGACCAAAAATTTTCCGTCGCCGCAGCCGAGATCGATTTCGACGGGCGCGGGCCGCGAAAAAATCTGGCGAAAATCGAGCGCGTCCGTGAGCGACGGCGGCACGTATTCAATAGCGCGCTCGATCTCATTTAACTCCCACCTTCGACGCATAATGGAAATATCGAGAACCGGGGAAGAAAAGACCAGCGGCGCGCTCTAACGAGTGAGAAATCGCGTGGTCTAACTTAAACTTATGAAAAAATCTTGGGTTCTTCTTTTTTTAACGGTGGCGTTAACAGCGATGGCGCTGGCCGAACCGACGCCGGCGTCGAGCGCAACTCCAGCAGAAACGCGCACGGCGGTGCTGGCGGGCGGCTGTTTTTGGTGCATCCAACCGGCCTTCGATAAAGCGCCAGGCGTGCTTAAAACCATCGTCGGCTACTGCGGCGGCACGGAACCGAATCCCACCTATTCGCTGGTAACTTCGGAAACGACGAACTATCGCGAAGCGCTCGAGGTGACCTACGATCCGACCAAGATTTCCTTCGCGCAGTTGCTCGATATTTACTGGCGCCAAATCAATCCTACTCAGGCCGATGGACAATTTACCGACATCGGGCCGAGTTATCGCGCGGCCATTTTTGTTCAGAACGATGAGGAGAAAAAAATCGCCGCGCAATCAGAAGCGACGCTGGCAAAATCGGGTCGATTCGAGAAACCGATCGTGACCGAGATCTTGCCGGCCATGAAGTTCTGGCCGGCGGAAGATTATCACCAAAAATATTATCAAACGAACACGATGGCTTTTCGGATGTTCGAGTTCGGATCGGGCCGAACAAAATTCGAAAAGGAAAAGTGGAAAGATACCGGCAAGCCGTAACCGCGCATGCGCTTGGGTAACGGGACCGCCGACTCAATAACGATACACGTCCGCCTGCGGCTCGACGAATTCCGCTTTCGAAACCGCCAGGTGTTCGGCCATGACTTTGGAAAGGCCCTGCGCCAGAACAATCGCGATGGTTCGGGCGTCGCGGGTGTAAACGGGAATAGGGAACGAGCCGGCATTGCGATCGTAGCCGTAAATTGTGCCCTCCGTTTCCCACACGCAATAAGCGTGACCAGCCGGATGATTTTCGTAGCGCACCAGAAGAATTTTTGCCCAGAAATTCGGCTCCAGCCCGTGCTGCGTTTTCAATACCGCCAGATAATTGCAGGCAGAAATGACGCAGCCGTTGAGGACAACCAGATCATCGGCGCCCGGCGTGAGGACGACTTTTTGGGTGCAGCCGGAAAATGAAAACAAAAACAAAAACGCGCTGGAAATGAGCGGAAGCGATCGGTGGGACGCGAGTAATTTCATGAGAGTTCGAAGGTGGGAGGCGCGGAGGTAATTGCGCGTTTTATAGAAATTATAGCAAGGCCCTTCCGGCGCTGGAAGAAAAATCTGCTTTCCACCATAGGCCGGCACCGAAATTTCCAACTTGCAGTGCACCCTCATTCCCATCGTCCCGGCTGGTTTTCGATTGTCGCCGCCATTCCCGCCGCCGCCCACTTTTTTGTCGCAGGGATTCATTGACTAAATTCTGGAAAATTCAGTATCATGGCTGGCGCTAGCGACAGCATTCCACCTATTGCCCGCCCACTCTTGAATCTCACCCAATCCCCCGTCCCAGGGGCCTACGGTTTCGGCGATTCGGATATTCCGAACTCACCGCCGCCCTCTGCTGTCCAAATCTCTCTCGATCCCGCCGCGCATCCGCTGCTGGCGCATCATCGCGTGCAAAATCTGGCGCTGCTTCCCGGCGCTTTTTGCATCGAAATCGCGCTGAGTTTGCACCGGCAAAAGTTTGGCGAAACTCCAACCGTTCTTCGACAAATTGTTTTTCTTCGGCCGGTCATTCTTGCCCTGGCCAAAACCGCTCTCGAAGTTCAAACCCATGCCGCTCAATCCGGCATCGAATATTCCTTTTACCTCAAAACAACCGGCCACAAGGAAGACCAGGCTTCGCCTTTCGCAAAACTGGAGATCGAATTTTCACCTGGCGCCGCTCCTTTGCCGGTTTCGGCGCAAGCGTTCGCTTCCGAAAAAAGGCTGATCGACAAGGAGACTTTTTACCGTGCCCTGGCCGAGAATGGGAATCATTACGGGAGGCCGTTCCAGAACCTGTCGGCGATAAGCCTGTCGCCGGATATGGCGACGGCCAGCCTGCAAGTCCCGGGCGATTTGTCATCGTCGGATAATTCTTCCCTGCTCCTGGATTCCGCCATCCAGTTGCTCGGCGCGTTTTCGCTCGATGAAAAACGAACTTTCGTCCTGCGTTCAATCGACCGCTTGACGGTGCCGAACGCGCGCCCGCCCTTCTCCCTTCAGGCGCGAGCCATCCTTCATTCGCGTAAGATCGAGCCCGCCTCATTGCTCGGTGACGTGGAATTACTCGGCGAGGGGAGCGTCAGTTACCTCAAACTGGAAGGCGTAACGCTCAATTACCTGGAGCAACCGGCCTCCGAACCAACCCCCCTCTCCGTTTGCGTTTCTTCTACTTTCACTGCGGAACCGCTTCAGGAATCGCTCGCCTATTGGTCGGACCGATTCAATTATCCGCTCCGCCTCCAATTTACCGGAGCCGGTCAGGTTTTTCAGCAACTACTTGATCCCGATAGTGCATTTGCTCGTAACCGCGATGGAGTAAACATCCTGCTTCTATCTCTCGAAGACTGGACGAACAAAGTAACAACGGCGCTAACGCCAGATCGCGCAGTGCTTGAGCGCTGCCTCGGCGATCAACCTCGATACACTTTGCCTAACGGATTGGAAGTAGCTCACCTCAACCAGAGTGAAACCGACTATCTCTACCAGGAGATTTTTCAGAACCAGTGCTACCTCAAGCATGGCATCGAAATCGAAGAAGGAGCTACCGTCCTGGATATCGGCGCCAACATCGGTTTGTTCTCGTTATTTGTAAGTAGTCTTGGGCGCAACGCTCACATTTTTGCCTTCGAACCTTCAATCGAAGCTTTCGCTCGCCTGCAAGCGAACAGCGCGGCTTACGATTCCCGCATTCAACCTTTCCAAATTGGCGTGTCCCGCCAGCCGGGCGACGCCCTTTTTACCTCCTACCAGAATTCGTCTGTCTTCTCCAGCTTCTATCCTAATGAAGAGCAGGACCGCGACGCTATTCATGCAATCTCTCGTAACCTGCTCGAGGCACATACTTCGGCCAGAGGTCAGCTATTGGAGGAGCACGCCAACCAGTTAACGCAGGATCGCCTTTCTTCTACTTCCTACCGTTGCTCGCTTACTTCCATTTCAAAGATCATTCGGGAACAGAAGCTAAATAGAATTCATTTGCTAAAAATTGACGCGGAAAAAAGCGAGTTAAACATCATCGCGGGAATCGACGAGGAACATTGGCCGCTGATTGATCAGCTTGTGGTGGAAGTGCACGATCCTACCCGGGCCCTTGTTCGCCAGTTGGAAGCACTTCTGATTGAGAAAGGTTTCTACTGCTCTGTCGAACAGGAACAGGCGCTTGTTCACTCCGGCTTGTTTAATCTCTATGCGCGCCGAGCCGCGCCGGCCGCGAAGCAGCAGCTCTCTGCGACTCTTGCCCACAACATCGACGACCTCTGCTCTTTCGACTTCTCCTTTCCTCATCGCGCTGGGCCCGCCGTCGCCGGCAACCATGGCTGATTCAATCCAGCAGGCAAAATTCGAGGAGGCGGAAAGCCGGTTGGAGGATTATTGCGCTCCCCATCCCAGACTGCGCTTCATTGGTTCGAAGAACTTCTTCCGCTCAGTCCCGGCGCGCGACGACTACCACGACGCCGTCTTGCATCGGCTAGCTCAGGTTTCTTACACCAAAGCGGGGTACGCCGCGATCGGCAGCGTCTTATTCCAGGCGCTGCTGCAACTAAACTCTCCTTTGCTCAAAGTGGTAGTGGTAGATTGCGACAACACTTTGTGGGATGGCGTTTGCGGCGAGGTCGGATGGCGCGGCGTTGTCATTACGAAAGGTCATGAAAGACTACACGAATTTCTAGTTCAACAGGCCGCCGCCGGCGTCCTCGTCTGTTTGTGTAGTAAGAACAACGAAGAAGATGTCTTTGCAGTTTTGGATAATCATCCCGGCGCTCTTCTCCGTCGCCAGCACCTGGCCGCCTGGCAAATTAACTGGCAGGAAAAATCTACTAACCTTCGTGCTTTGGCGCGAGACCTGAATCTCAATTTGGATAGTTTCCTCTTTCTCGACGATAACCCCGTGGAATGCGCCGAGGTAAAAAGCGAATGCCCGGAAGTTCTCACTCTCCAACTGCCGGCAGCAAGCGACGCGATCCCACCGTTTCTAGATGCAGTCGCGTTACTGGCAAAACAACCCGCTAGCGAAGAAGATCCCGAACGGACGCGAAAGTATCAAACCGAGCGCGAACGCTCCCGTTTTCGTGGACAACAAAGCTCGCTAGCGGAGTTTCTGGCCGGCTTGCAATTGAAGGTCGAGATCCGTGAGCCGCACCCGGGCGAGCTGGGACGAGTCTCGCAGCTTACTTATCGAACAAACCAGTTTAACTTCACTAGCTTCCGGCGTTCCGAAGCCGAGCTACAACACTGGCTTCAATCCGGCGATCGCACTTGCCTGATAGCGAAGGTAAGCGACCGGTTTGGCGACTATGGCCTGGTCGGCGCGCTTCTTTTTGAATCGACGCCGGAATCGTTGGACGTCGATACCTTTCTGCTAAGTTGCCGGGCACTGGGCCGCGGAGTCGAACACCAACTCCTCGCAGGGCTCGGCCAGCGCGCGCGGCGCGAGCAGAAAAAGTCCGTTACTCTGCGTTTCCTTCCCAGTGGCAAAAACGAGTCTGCGCGCGCCTTTCTCCAGACTTGTCTTGGACCTGCCGCAGCGAGTCCGAAAATGAATTTCCCCAGCGAACTACTCGCCCAGATCGAGTATCGCCCTTCGACGGCCGCGCCGAATCCATCCGCCGTTGAGATTACCAAGTCCGTCCCTCCTCTATCTTTCACGCGCTCGGATGCAGTTCAAATTTTTGCCGATAGCTTGAATGACCTCGACTCACTGTTGCTTGCCATCGACACCTTCCATTGTCGCGCACCTAACTCGCAAACCGCCGTCGAACCGACCGATACGCTGGAACAAGCGCTTACTAAACTCTGGCAGCGAACCCTCCATCGCAGCGAGATCGGTTTGCATGAAAACTTCTTCGATGCCGGCGGCACTTCCCTAAAAGCGGTCGAACTCATCGCGCTCATCCAGAAAGAATTAAAGCGTGTAGTCCCGATTACTCATCTGTTTGAATGTCCTACCATTGGCGCTTTGGCCGCCAAATTAGAAGCAAAGCATCGCATGGACAACTGGGCAACCAGCGCCACTGCCCGCGGCTTGCGGCGTCGCTATTCGCACACTCAGGGGAAAGCAGCCTGAAATGAAGCTATCCAAGGTAGGAGTAGTCGGAGCAGGCAACATTGGTACCAGTGTAATTGCCGACCTTCTCTTGCACGGCCTGGAAGCGGTGGCGGTGGACAACTCCGACCTCGCGCTTCATCGTGCTCACACTGAAGTCGCAAACGCCGTTCGGTTCGCACCGCTCCTATCAAAGGATCTTCCCAAGATTACGGCCACCGACGCGATCGCGAAAATGGAACTAACCACCGACTTGGCAAAATTGGCTTCGTGTGACTTTGTGATCGAGAATGTGACCGAAGACTGGGAAATCAAACGGCAGCTATACCTGGAACTAGACCGAGTTCTGCCTGGGAAAACCTGCATCGGGGCAAATACCTCCTGTATTTCTATTTCGCGTTTGGCGCGAGTCACCCAGCGACCTGCCAATGTCATCGGAATTCATCTGATGAATCCGGTTTATCTCAAGTCCACCGTCGAAGTAATCCGCGGCGAGCATACGACCGACGAAACAGTCAATAAGCTGACGATCCTTCTCTCACAGCTTGGGAAACAAGCGATCCTAGTAGAAGACGTTCCCGGTTTCGTTTCCAACCGGATATCGCACGTATTCATGAATGAAGCAGCGCTCGTGTTGCAGGAGAAGGTCGCCAGCGCCGATAAAATCGATACGATCTTTAAACAATGTTTCGGCCACAAGATGGGTCCGCTCGAAACGGCAGACCTCATTGGGTTAGATACTGTCGTCCACTCGCTCGATGTTCTCTACGATAGCTACCGCGACCCTAAGTATCGCTGCTCCTCTCTTCTGCGCGAGATGGTTGCGGCCGGCCAGCTCGGCCGTAAGTCCGGCCAGGGTTTCTACACCTACCAATGCTCAGCCAAGCCTCCATCACTGCCCCTCACCTATGAATACAACACTGGACCCCAACGTTAAGGACGCCATCGCCAGCTTCGTGCTGGATTCCACAAATTTCCCACAACTCGAGGCGGATGATGCGCTCTTCGAGAGTGGAATTGTAAATTCACTTTTCGCGGTTCAGTTAATGACTTTTCTGGAGAGAACTTTCGGAATTGAAATAACTGCCGACGATCTCGACATCCAGAATTTCCGCTCGATCAACGCCACGGCGGCGTTCGTGATTAACAAGCGAACCGCAGTCGCTGCCTGATTGGTTAGCCGACGGCTTGCCCTCGAATGAATTCGCTGCTGACTAACGAGCAACGCCAGCGATACGACGATTTCCGCCGCGTTGTCACGGCGGACCTCGCGCCCTCAGTTCAAGCGTGGGATATGGACGGGAAACTTCCCGCTTCTGTTTTAACGCTACTCGGGGACGCCGGCTATCTGGGAGCACTGGTTCCTGAAGCTGACAGCGGCCAAGGGTGGGATACGGTAACCTTTGGTCTTTTATGTGAAGCGGTTGCTCGCGTTTCCTGCGCGGTGGCAGACATCATTACCGTTCAAACCATGGTTGTGTTATCGCTGGCAAAGTGGGGAACGATTGCACAACGAAAGCGATGGCTTTCACCTTTGGCGAAAGGAGAAGCGATTGGCGCCTTCGCTCTAACCGAGCCACACGCCGGCAGTGCCACTCAGAACTTCACAACCAATTTTCAAGAGAAAGACGGCCATCTCGTTCTTACGGGAACGAAAACTTACATCTCCGCCGGCCAGTTTGCTGACGTCTTCCTTGTCTTTGGCAAACTCGCCGATCAACCACTGGCGTGTCTGGTCCCACGCGGAGCAATCGGAGTAACGGTGGAACCAATCACCGATATGCTTGGGTATCGCGCGGCTGGGCTAGCTACGATTTCTTTCCACGAGGTAGAACTCGAGCCGGCTAGTGTAGTCGGCAAACCCGGTTTTGGATTATCTCATATTGCGCAGACTGGCCTGCACTATGGCCGACTTAGCACTGCCTGTTCAGCAGCGGGGTTGCTGCGCGCCTGTTTCGAGGAAAGCCTGCGGTATGGATCGATCCGCAAAGCTGGCGATCGCCGTTTGGGCGAGCTAGGAATGATCCAAAGCCTGCTCGCGCGCATGGGTACCGACTTGGAGGCCGCCCAACTACTTTGTTATCAAGCTTGCCGCGCGAACGACGAGCGGCTTCCACAAAAGGTAGAGAAAGCTTTAGCGGCCAAATACTTTTCCTCGACCGCCGCGGCGCGCGCAGCGGCGGACGCGGTTCAGATTCATGGCGCGGCGGGTTGCCGCGAATCTTCTCCAGTCGCGCGCTACTACCGCGATGCCAAGTTGATCGAAATTATGGAGGGAACTACGCAAATTCACGAGTCCATGCTGGCTCAGTTGTATCTGGAAAGGCTGAAACACCTGGATTAGTCCTCATGAAACTCCCCCCAATCGACCCAACAGCTCATCTACCGGCGAGCCTGGCTAATCAGACTACAAAAAGCTTCCCGGATCATGCCACGCTGGCCGAGCTCCTGGATGAGCGGGCTGCTTCCTGCCCCGGGCAACTCGCTGTCATCTGCGAACACGATCTTGCATTTGGGAACACTACTCTCACTTATCAGGAGCTGCACCGGAAAGTGAATCAGCTTGCGCATCTCCTGCGTGCGCATGGCGTTGGCCCAGATCAAATCGTCGGTATCATGGTTGAACGTTCCTTCGCCATGATTATTGGCATCCTCGCCATTATTAAAGCTGGAGGAGCGTATTTGCCGATCTCCCCTGACTACCCGGCCGACCGGACAAGCTACATTCTTAAGGACGCTGGCGTCGCGATTCTACTCGTCCACAATCGAACTGCGAAAAAGGCTTCGTTTCCCGGGACCGTTGTGAACCTGGACGAGGAAAGCAACTATCGCGGACCTGAACACACTCTAACTATCGTTAACAAACCAACCGACCTTGCCTATATCATCTACACGTCTGGCTCGACCGGTAAGCCGAAGGGAGTAATGATCGAACATCGCTCTCTTATTAATCGTTTGACTTGGATGCAATCCGCCTACGCGATCGGTTCCGGCGATGTCGTTTTACAAAAGACACCGTTCTTTTTCGATGTCTCTGTCTGGGAGCTAATCTGGTTCGCTCTCAACGGCGCAACCCTTTGCTTACTCGCGCCGGGGGCGGAATCTTCTCCGCTTTTGATTGTCGAAGCCGTCAGGAAGCATCAGGTGACGATAATGCATTTTGTTCCCTCAATGTTGAACGCCTTTCTCGAATACCTGCGTTCAAAAGGTAGCAAAGCAAATTTGCCATCCTTGCGTCAGGTCATCGCCAGCGGCGAAGCGCTGGCGCCCAGCCATCTGCGGAAGTTCAATCAAATCTTCGGACCGACTTCCGTTGCTCGCCTGGCTAACCTTTATGGACCGACTGAAGCCACCATCGATGTCAGTTACTTCAACTGCCCGGTTAGTGAGAGCTGCGAAGTAGTTCCGATCGGTCGGCCGATTGATAACACCCGCTTTTACATCATGCGAGATGGCCGTGAGGTAGCAGTTCGTGAGGTAGGGGAACTTTGTCTGGCCGGAGTTGGCCTCGCGCGCGGCTACCTAAATAACGAGGAACTAACAAGGCAGAAATTCGTCCCCCACCCAGTTCGCCCCAGTGAAAGAATCTACCGTACGGGCGACAATGCCCGCTGGTTGCCGGACGGCAACGTCGAGTATCTCGGCCGCGAGGACACACAAGTAAAAATTTGCGGCCTGCGCGTCGAGCTGGGTGAAATCGAAAATACGATTCGCGATTTTCCCGGAGTCGCCGATTGCGCAGTAACCGTAAAAAAGTTTTCGGAGGCAAGCACGCCAATCGTCGCCTACATAGTTGGTCGTTTTGATTTTGCGTGGGAAGACCTGCGATCTTTTCTCGAAAGCAAGTTGCCCCACTACATGGTTCCGAACCATTTCGAAGCGATTGAGCAAATTCCCCTCGGACTGTCCGGAAAAGTTGACCGGAAATCTCTTCCGGAACCGGCATTTTTTGCGCGCCAGCGGGAGGAGCGCGACGACCGGGCGCTGGCATCGGCTATTTAGCGAGTTTTTAGGTTTTGGCCCGCCAAAAAACCTTTGAATTATCTTCCCGTTAGCGATCCAAACTTGTAAAGTTTAGGCAATCTTTCTCGATGAAGGTTGACCCTCCACAACCCACAGCCTCAGTGTCCGCAAACGATGCCGAAACCGATATCGCTATCGTGGGAATGGCCTGTCGCTTTCCAGGGGCGAATACTGTCGAGGCGTTCTGGCAAAACATTGCTCGCGGGATCGAATCGATCACGCATTTTTCTGACGAAGATTTGCTTCGCTCCGGGGTCGATCAATCGCTCCTGAAAAATCCCATCTACGTCAGAGCCGCCCCCGTTTTGGAAGAAGTGGCTGCGTTCGACGCCGCCTACTTTGGCTACTCGCCGGCGGAAGCAAAGGCGATGGATCCGCAGCATCGCATCTTGCTCGAGCTCGCTCACGAAACCCTCGAGATCGCCGGCTGCAATCCTGAAAGTTACCGCGGCCGGATTGGCGTCTTCACGGGCTCGGCCATGAATACTTATTTCATGACCAATGGCCAGAGTAGCCGGTTCGCGGATGACTACATCCCTACGCTCATTGGTAACGACAAGGATTTTCTAAGTACGCGCCTATCCTACAAGCTAAATCTAAAAGGTCCGAGTATCACGGTTCAATCGGCCTGTTCTACTTCGCTGGTAGCGATTCATCTCGCGCGTCAAAGCTTGCTCACGCAGGAAACAGATATGGCTCTCGCCGGCGCCATCTCCGTCCGCGTGCCTCATCAAGCGGGATACCTTTGCGATCAGGGCGGGATCGTTTCGCCCGATGGCAAGGTGCGAGCGTTCGACGCCAAAGCAAACGGCACGGTTTTCGGTAGCGGCGGCGGAATAGTCGCACTGAAGCGATTGCAGGATGCGATCGCGGATGGCGATACCATCTACGCCTTCATTAAAGGTTCGGCCGTAAATAACGATGGTTCGGAAAAAGCCGGCTACACGGCGCCGAGCGTCAATAGTCAAGCGGACGTTGTGGTAGAAGCGCTCACCGTTGGGGAAGTAGAAGCAGATTCGATTGGCTACCTGGAAGCGCACGGCTCCGGCACGCCAGTCGGAGATCCAATCGAAGTAGCCGCGCTGACAAAAGCTTTTCGCGTCTTTACCTCCAGGCGAAGCTATTGCGCAATTGGCTCCGTGAAAACTAATGTCGGTCACCTTGATGCGGCAGCCGGTATCGCTGGCGTCATTAAGACGGTTCTCGCGCTTCAACATCGCCAACTACCGCCAAGTATTAACTACACTGCTCCTAATCCAGCGATTGATTTTCCGAGCACACCCTTCTACGTGAATACTTCGCTTAAGCCGTGGGAGAACGGATCATCTCCTCGCCGGGCGGGCATAATGTCTACCGGAATGGGAGGGACCAATGCCCACCTTATCCTCGAAGAGGCCCCGCTGCGGAAAGAATCCTCGCGCTCTTCGCTCCCAAGCTTGATTACTTTGTCGGCGAAAAGCGCTGACGCTCTGGATTCATCTCGCGAACGGCTGGCGGAATTTTTACAAACTACATCCGCCCCTGACCTGGCAGATGTCGCTTTCACTTTGCAGCTTGGTCGCAAATCGCATCCGTTTCGGAAAACATTTGTTGGTCGAGATCAAGGCAGCGCCATCGAAAGCTTAAGTCAACCGACCACTTCAAATCCCGTGCCGGCTTCTCCGCGGCCGATTATTTTTCTCTTGCCTGGAATCGGTGATCACTACGCCGGCATGGCTCAAGGCCTCTATCGTGAGTGGCCGTTTTTCAAGGACAGAATTGATGAGTGCGCGCGCTTATTTGAGTTACACCTGAGCGCAGACATTCGACCAATCATCTTCTCTGCTAACGATAGCCCGACAAATCCGGCGAGCGGGATCAATCTCCGCAAGATGTTGCTGGGTAACAATGGTTCGTCTGCAAGGAGCCAACTAAACCAGACGCTCTTCGCTCATCCGGCTCAATTCACGATTGAATATGCTCTGGCTCGCCTCTGGCTGGAATTGGGTGTTACTCCGGCGGCGATTGCTGGCCACAGCATGGGAGAGTATGTCGCCGCCTGCCTCGCCGGCGTATTTTCATTGGCCGATGCCATTCGCTTAATCGCCCAACGAGCCAAGCTAGTAGAACCGTTGCCGGAAGCGGCAATGCTCGCCGTTCTGCTGCCCGAAGCAGAACTGGCATCGATTTTGCCCGGCGAACTTTCCATTTCCCTCGTCAATAGCCCGAATCTCTGCGTCATCGCCGGACCTCAGCCGGCGGTGGCCGAGCTCGAACAATTGCTTGGAAGCAAAGGAATTGTTAGTCGCAAGGTGCAGAATACTCATCCCTTTCACTCGCACCTGCTTAATCCCATTATTCCTGAGTTTACCAACGAGCTCAAGACGGTTGCATTTCATCCCCCAAAAATTCCTTTCCTATCCAACCTAACCGGCAACTGGATAACTAACTTGGAGGCTACCAACCCGAGCTATTGGATCGAGCAAACTACCAGGACGGCGCGCTTCGGCGACGCGCTCGCTCAACTGGCGAAATTCAAAGATGCGCTTCTTCTCGAGGTCGGACCGGGCAGGACTCTGGGCGTCCTGGCGCTGCAACATCCCGCGCTCAAGGCGTGCGCAATGACTCCGCTATCCTCGCTTCGTCATCACTACGAGAATAGTCCGGATATTGAATTCCTCTACCAGAACTTAGGGAGATTGTGGGAAGGTGGCGCGGAGATCAACTGGTGTGAGCTGCCCGATGCGACCGACCGCCACAAGGTAGCTTTGCCGACCTATCCTCTCGCGCGTGAGCGCCACTGGATAGACGCGACAGCTCTAAAGTCACAACCGGCAAAGGATCTCGATAAGTGGTTCTACGTGCCGGCCTGGCGGCGGACATCACTCGGCGGAGAACCGCTTGTTAATACCTCGCGGGAGCAACCGTTTTGGCTCTTGCTTGGGGAGTGCTCAAAGCTCGAGAGTAGATTAAAGCACCTTGGTCTACCTACGGCGACGGCGTGCCTCGGGGCGAACGATCCTGTTAAGAGCGAGGATTACGTGCGGTTATTTAGCCAATTTGGGAGCCGATCGAGAACGCTGAACATCCTTCATCCGGCAACCCTGGGCGAAACTGGCGAATCGCTCTCGGGTTTCAAAAGCCTCCTCGTGCTCGCGCGGGCAGTTGGCGAAAGTCGCATTTCTAACAATATCAGGATTGGAGTTGTTTCGTGCGGCCTGCATGACGTGACCGGTGAAGAAGAGCTCAATCCGAAACTTGCAACTATCCTGGGACCGTGCGGAGTAATTCCGAAAGAGTTTCCGAACGTCGCTTGTTTCAACGTCGACTTACCAGACCATCCCGCGAATCTTGGCGATGACCTTCTCCGCTCACTGCTGAGCGAATTCGAATCCGCCGATCTCAACCGGGTCGTCGCATACCGTGGCCGGTACCGATGGGAGCGGGCTTACGGCTCAGTCGATCTCGGACGCATCGCAGAATCGAATTCGGTTGGTCCAGATCGCCGCCTAAAGTATGGCGGAGTCTATCTTATTACGGGCGGCACGGGCGGCATCGGGCTCGCGATCGCCGAAGAGTTAGCACGAGATTTCAGGCCTAAACTGGTTCTCACCCGGAAAACGCCATTCCCGGAACGAGCGCAATGGGAGCAGATCCTCGAGCGGGAGGAGACTACGCCACGGGTCAGAAAAACGATCCGCTCGCTTCTGCAGATCGAGCGCCTGGGAGCGGAAGTCAACGTCGCGGTGGCCGACTGCTCTAACAAGACGCAGATGCAACGGACGATGGAAGACGCAAAGCGCAAGTTTGGAGTAATTAACGGCGTCATTCATTCGGCCGGAATTTCGAAGGCCGGCTTGATTGCAGCGAAGTCTACGGAAGCGATGGAGAGCGTGCTGGCGCCGAAGGTTCAGGGCGCTGAAATTCTTTTCGAACTTCTACATGATTCGCCCCTGGATTTCTTCGTTTTATTTTCCTCGATCGCATCCCTCCTCACGCCTTACGCGCAGGCAGACTACAGCGCCGCCAACGCCTTCCTGGATTCGTTCTCGGCCTTCGCCAACCGCACCGCAAAATTCCATACCCTCACTATCAACTGGCCCGGTTGGAAAGAAGTTGGCCTCCTGGCCGAGTTAGAAACGCCCCGCGGCTTGGAGCAATGGAAGCAAACGGAACTAGATCGCGCGATTTCTACCAGGGCAGGCGTCGCAGCTTTTCGGCGAGCGCTAAACTCCGATTTTAATCAGGTCATTATCAGTCCGGAGAATTTAACTGAACTGATCGAGGATTCTCGCAAGCCAAACGCTCCGCAAGCCTTACTTCCCCAGGTAGCGCCGGCGCCCGAATCCACCAGACACGCGACGGTTGCAGGAAACGAACTGGAAAGTGTTGTCCAATGCGTCTGGCAAGAAGTCCTCGGAATTCAAGAAATTGCGCTCGATGACAATTTCTCCGACCTGGGCGGCCATTCCCTGCTTGCAATTAAGATCGTTTCTGAGCTGCGCAAAATACTCGATATCGAGCTACCGCTGCGCGCACTCTTCGACGCGCCGACCATAGCTACCCTCTCGATTTACATCAGGGAACGGCAGACCGTTCCAGCAGCCTCCAGTTATTGCGCTGGTAACCGGATCGCGGAAGCAACGGAAGGTCTAGTGGAAGAAATGCGCCAGAGGGAGCCTGGACTTACGATCGAAGATGCCTTTTACCTCCCGCACTGGTTCGTTCAACAAACTAGTTGGCTAAAGGAGCCGGAGCGGTCGGATAGCACGGCTTATAATCAGGTCTTTCATCTTCAAATTCTCGGCCGAGTCGATCGCGACGCACTTCGAGAAAGCTTGCACGAACTCGTTCGCCGACATCAGGCGTTGCGCTCGCTCTTTCGGCTGGCCGGGAACGATCTCGTGCAGCTAGTCGTTTCGCCCCAAGCACCAGACTTGGAGCTGGTGGATTTAAGCAAGATCTCTAATTCGCAGAAAGAGGCGCACCTTCGGCAGATTGCGCTGGAGGAAGCCAGCCGCCCCTTTGATCTCGAACACGAGACGCAGTTACGCTTAAAGGTGATGCGCTACGCGGCCGACCACCATATCGTGCAACTGACTACTCACCTGCTGGTTCACGACGATTGGTCAACCAGCATCCTCGGACGTGAGCTGGCCGATCTCTATCTAGCCTTCAGTCGAAACGAACCATCTCCATTGCCCGAGCTCAGCTTCCACTACGGTGACTATGTTCGCTGGCAGGAGAAGCGACTTAACCAATCCGGGGATAGTTCTGGTAAAGTTACTTCCCGGACGTTAAAGGACGCAACCGCCCGCTACTATCACTTGCCAACCGATTTGTCGCGACCCACTATCACCACCGCCAAAGGCGCCAGGGCGCAAATGACTTTGACGGCTGCGCTGGCGAGTTCGTTGAACGCTCTCGGCCGGCGGGAGCACGTGAGTCTGTTCATGGTCCTTCTGGCTGGGTTTCAAACCCTGCTTCATCGACGTTCGCGCGACGAAGTAATTGGTGTTGGCTCGTGCGGCGCGAATCGTCCACTGGCGGAAGCCGAAGGCGTCGTGGGGCGCTTCGGAAACTCGATGCTGTTGCGCACCGACTTTACGGGCAATCCAGATTTTCAGGAATTACTTCGGCGCGTCCGCGAAACTGCGCTAACCGCGTACTCCGTCCAGGATATCCCGTTTGGCGCAGCGGCTACCGCAAATGGAAATGGAGTCGGCTCATTTTCGCCCGTCTTCCAGGTAATGTTTATTTTGCAAAACGCACCGACGCCGAACGCGCAAATGCCCGGCCTTCGTTTGGATTGGTCCAAGTTTTATGCCGATACGGCCGCGTATGACCTCGATGTTTTCATTAAAAACGAGGGGAAACTGGAAGTTACTTTCGAGTATAAGACCGATCTCTTTCGGCAAATAACGATAGAGCAGCTTCTGGATGACTACCGAGCTATCCTGGAGGAAATGGTGTCGAACCCGCACGGGTCAGTAGGTAAGATTGCTGGTTCGCTAAACGGACACGAGCGAGACTTTACTGGTGCGGTCAGACGAGAGACATCGATCAATCAGGCGAATATCGAGGCAACCTTACTTGAGTTATGGCGCGCGGCTTTCAAAAACCCTGCGGTAGCTATTGACGAAGACTTCTTTGGACTTGGGGGTGATTCACTGCTGGCGGCGCGCCTTTTTGCCCGAATCGAGAGCGTGTTTGGGCTAGACTTACCCCTCTCGGTCCTAATCGAGGCGCCCACGATTAGAAAGCTGGCGGAGAGAATCAGTCGCGAAAAGGGTGATCCGCCGTATCGCTGTCTTATCCCGGTGCAGCCCAACGGAACCAGGCCCCCCCTCTTCTGCGTCCACGGCCACATGGGTGAGATTTTCTACTGCCGGACACTGGCGGAAACGTTGGGGCCGGAGCAACCGGTCTTCGGTTTGCGCTCGAAACGGAATGGCCGGCGGAATCACACGATTGAAGAAATGGCGAGCGGTTACTTGCGGGAGATCCGCGCGGCGCAGCCAAGCGGTCCTTACTACCTGAGTGGGTATTGCCTCGGCGGAATGGTGGCTTATGAAATGGCCCGGCGTTTGAAAGATGCGGGCGAGGAGATTGGCTTACTGGCGCTCTTCAATACGCCTGCGCCCGGATGCCTGAAAGGCTGGCCCTGGCGGCGAGGCTACCTCGCAAAAAAAATTGCGCATGAACTGAAGGCGCTGCGCTCACTCAGCTTCGGGGAAAAACTGTCAAGGATAGGGGCAAAGAGCAGCGGGTTTGCATCCCTCACCGTTGGTGTTTTGAAAATGGCGCTTTGGAATTCGCTGCCCATACTCTCAGTTACTACCGGGCGACGGCAGGCGCAGCGATTCTTAAGTATTGGCAATATCAATGTAGCTGCCGCCAAGACCTACCAGCCGCTGCCTTATTCCGGGCGAATTATCTTATTTGCGACAAGTGAGCTATCCTCGCTTTATTCCATTGATCCCAGCGAAGGTTGGAACGCGCTAGCCGCGGAGGGAGTGGAATCCCACATAGTGGACGGAGACAACGTGTCCATGTTTCATCCAAAGTTTATCGCAACGCTGGGGACAGCCCTAAAATCGTGTCTGGAACGAGCTTGGATCGCCGAAAACGAGGTCACCTCGCGGAACTGTTTCCTCAATCTCGAAGAACCCAGGCCGATGGGCTCGGAAAGTATCGCAGTTTGACCGTAGTCGCTCTCACCGCAATCGCGCCAATGTAGTCTGGCGCCGGCGATAGGTGCCGCAGCGTCCAGGAGCGCGCGGCATCGGGCTCGTCGTCGATTCGGACAATCTCAGCTTGATCGGGAGAAAGGCTGACTTCGATCCGATCCAGCCCATGGCCAATCCCCTCTCCTCGCGCCTTAAGACAGGCTTCTTTGCGGATCCAGCCACAATAAAAGGCTTCTCGTTGCTGTTGCGGAGGCAGGGATTGCAAATTCCGCACCTCGTTTGCAGCAAAAAAGCGCTCCGCCAATTCCTGGAAATTCAGTTCGTCATCTATCCATTCGATATCCACGCCCACTTCGCACTTGCGAGTAAATCCGAAAAGGATCCAGTCCTTGGAATGGGAGAGATTGAAGTTTATCATACCAGGATTGTCGTTGGCGGGGAGTTCCGGTTTGCCAAAGGCGGTGTAGTTAAGCGTGACCTGCTCGGGCGCGATCTCGAGGTAGGCGCCAAGTAGTTTGCGTAACAGACCCCGCCGAACAATATAGCGTTGAGCATCGCTAGTTCTACGGAAGCGACTGGCGCGTTCCTTTTCGTCCGCGGCCAGACTAGAATGAAGCTGCGATGTTTCGGTAAAATCCAACTCCGCCGGCAAAATCCAAAGATGAGCTTCGCCCGCAATCAATTCATCTGGATGGGGAAGAGAGAATGATTTCATTCTATGTCAGAAAACGAGCTGGGTTCGTCTCGCTTTGCGAGATATAGACGTTAACGAATCGCGACATTGATCACAGCGAAGACTGGCAGGTCGAGTCGTAGCTCGCCGCCCAAGTGTTCCTAGGTTACATCGTGGGCCGCCTTCGCCAAGGCTACTCCGAAAATTTTCGCGAGCAGGCGGCGCGACAGCCCCGAATGCTTCCGGGGCTGGAGGCGAGGGGAGTTGAACCCGGTCGGGGCCACACAACGTTGATATCTGATGCGGTTCACAAGGGGAAATTGTTTTTCGTCATCATTGAGGTCGGTTAGTTTCGGTGGAGTTTGTCACAGATTGTCACGAGATTAATACTTCGAATCGGACGATTCGGCTGGATAAATCTGCGCGCGCAGAAACTTTGTAGACGCGACGTGAGCGGACCGTCAGAATCTTGTGGTTTCCAATTTTCCATGAAGTCATAGATTCGGCTGCCTGGCATTCGCGCTGGGAAGAGATCCTGCACGGGCACCTTCAATACTTCGGCGAGGTATAGCAGGGTTTTGTCGTCAACGTAGGAGAGACGCGCTTCGATTTTCGAGACTCCGCTGCGACTGATGTCGAAGCCGGCAATTTGCAGCTTTGTGGCAAACTCTGATTGCGACCAGCCGAGCGCGTAACGGCGACGTCGAACTTGTGGCCCAAGATTATTTTTGTAGCGCATGTCGATCTCCACACGTCATACGATTTTTGGTTCGGCCGTCTCGAAGCTGACCCGTGGCGAGGATGTCGTCTGGCAGAGATCGATCAGTTTATCGGCTTCGAGCCCGGGCAACGCGCGTGAGGCTTCTTCGCGAAAATCGGCGACGGGCCGCAGGTAATAAACGGATTCGAAGAGTTGATCCATGCACTCGCCAGCGAGAGCTTCCATTTCTTCGATCGTTCTCTCCTGCGCCTCGAAAAGCAGCGCTGCAGACTTTCGTGAGCAAGGAGCAAATGAGCCGCGCGTTCGGGCGGACGAACCTGAACACATTGGCGGCAGCCACGTTATTCGGCCCGCCGACGAAGCCGACGAATTGCACCACCATAATTAATGGGCCGGCGTGGTTTCGGCGAGCCCAGCCAACGTCGGCCTTTCCCCTGCAATACAATCGTTTGTTCTAACTCTGACGAATCCAAAGCGAAGGATCACAACTATGAAGACAAAATTCACAATCATATTAGCCGTGGCAGGCGTGCTCGCGCTCCCAGCACTCTCATTCGCAAAGGAACACGAGGAAGACGGCCTAAAGAGCTCTGACGTTCCCGCAGTCGTGCAGAAAGCGGCCGAGAAGGAAGCCAAAGGCGGGAAAATCGTTCGCTGGGAAAAAGAGGGAGGGAACTACGAAGCCGTCATCGAGAAAAGCGGGAAGGAATGGGGCGTGCAGTTTGACGCCAACGGGAAGATGAAGGGCAAGCACGACGAGTCGAAAGAAAAAGGCGAAGAGCACGAGAAGACAGAGAAACATTGAGGTAGCGACGTTCCTGGCGTTCGTCTTAACCTGACGATGCCCGTGAAGGCGTCAGTCCATTCCATCGCGGCCTTCAGCGCGATGGTCGTTTTCGGATTGTTCGCGAGAGCCAGCACCGCTGGGCCCGCCACGCCTCGGCTGTCGCAAACCATTCCGTTGCCCGGCATTCAAGGCCGTATCGATCACCTCGCGGTCGACCCGCGCGAGAATCGTTTGTTCGTGTGCGCGCTGGGCAATGACAGCGTCGAAGTTATCGATCTGCAAAAGGGCGAGCAGGTTCACTCCCTTACGGGTTTCGGCGCGCCCCAAGGCGTGGGCTACGCTCCGGAAAGCGAACGCCTCTTTGTTGCTAATGACAAGGGCGGTCTGTGCAATATCTACGATGGAAAATCCTTTGCGCGTCTAGAGCAAGTAGATCTCAAGGACGACGCCGACAACGTCAGATACGATAGCGCAACGCGGCGGATCTATGTTGGTTATGGCAATGGCGAGTTGGGCATCGTTGATATCGCCGCCGGAAAAAGGGTCGGCTCAATAAAACTGTCGGCACATCCGGAAGCCTTCGTTTTAGAAAAGGATGGTCCGCGGATTTTCGTCAATGTTCCCGCCGCCCAACACGTAGCTGTTATCGACCGCGCGCAGGCCAAAGTCATCGCGACCTGGAAAACAGACGACGCCTCAGCAAATTTCCCGTTAACGCTGGATGAAAGTAACCATCGCCTTTTCGTGGGCTGTCGCTCTCCTGCGATGCTCGTCGTGTTAAATACAGATACGGGCGACGTCGTCACGACCATCGCGATAAGCGGCGATGTGGATGATGTCTTTTACGATGAGAAGCGCCATCGTCTGTACGCAATTTGCGGCGCTGGCACCATCGATCTTATCGATCAGATGGACCGTGACACCTATTCGGTGACCGGAAAAATAGCGACGGCCGCCGGCGCACGGACGGGATTGTTTATTCCGGAGTTGAACAGCTTGTTTGTCGCGGTCCCACGCCGCGGCAGCCAGGACGCAGAAGTCCGACGTTTCGCCGTCGATTAAGTTTCGAACCGAACTATGCTTAACCTTGTCGGCTGCATATGACGATTCAAAAATCCTTACTCATCCTCGGCCTAAGCGGAACACTCAGCGTCACCACTCTCGCTACCGAGAAGGACCTTGATGGCGCAAAGATCGACGCCATCACGGGTCTTAAAGGTAAGCTCAACGAGAAGGAAGGCGTCTACAAAGTCACTTTGCCACGGGCGGACGTGCCGATCACCATCGATGGCTGGAAGATGCCGCCCTTCATGGGCGTTGGAACATGGGCCGCATTTACCAAAGGCGAGCACAGCGAGGCGATGGTGATGGGTGACACTGTGCTGTTCGAGGATGAAGTAAATCCTGTAATGACGGTCGCGTTTGAGAACGGCCTTTCCGTGACTGCGCTGCAGAACCATTTCTTCTACGACCAGCCGAAGGTGTATTTCATGCACCTTGGCGGCGAAGGCACAGTCGAGCAGCTCGCGACTGCCGTGCGGAAAGCTTACGACAAGGTGAAAGAAATCCGTGCCGCAAATCCGCAACCGAAGAGTACTTTCGGCGCGGCAGCATTGCCGGAGAAAAGCGCAATCACGCCGGAGCCGCTGAACGCAATTTTCGGCGTGAGCGGCGAGGCGAACAATGGGATGCTAAAGTTTACCATTGGAAGGCCGGCGAAGATGCACGCTGTGATTGTCGGAGGCACAATGGGCGTGAATACGTGGGCCGCATTCGCTGGCACTGACGACAATGCTCTCGTCGATGGCGATTTCGCGGTCACGGAAGACGAACTCCAATCGGCGCTGAAAAGCCTCCGGAAGGACGGGATCAACATCGTCGCCATTCACTCCCACATGACGCACGAAGAACCGCGCATTCTTTTCTTCCACTATTGGGGACGCGGTCCGGCAAGACAGTTGGCCGAAGCAGTGAAGAAAGCCTTACCGGGCAAATAACGCTTCGAACGGGCGCAGCGCAGATCGAGGGCACGCACCGCCATTGATTTGAGAAACTCTATTCAAGGGTAACCTTCTCCCATGCATAGGAGCGAACAGGCGCGCTTTCAGCACTCTCACGATTTCGCGCACGATTTCTCCGCGGCCGAAAGTCGCACCCGCATCGTAATCGGGATCACTGCGGCGATGATGGTGCTGGAAATAACGACCGGCATCCTTTCGCATTCGATGGCGTTGCTGGCTGACGGCTGGCACATGAGCACGCACGTGACCGCGTTTCTCATCACTGCGATCGCATATTATTTCACTCGACGGCACGCGTCAGATGCGCGGTTCAGCTTCGGCACAGGCAAGATCGGCGTGCTTGGCGGCTTCGCCAGCGCGGTCGTACTCTCGGTGGTGGCTCTATTGATGGCCGGCGAGTCTGTCCGCCGCATTTTCTCACCGCTTTCGATCCACTTTAATGAAGCGATCGGGATTGCATGCGTGGGGCTGACGGTAAATCTGATCTGCGCTTTCCTTCTCAAAGGCGGCCACGCGCAGGAACACCACAGCTCTGCGCATGAACACGGAGCGCACCATCACGGGCATCACGACTTGAACCTGCGCGCGGCTTACCTGCACGTGCTCGCGGATGCTTTCACGACTTTGCTCGCCATCGTCGCACTGAGTTCCGGCAAATTTTTCGGTTGGTCGTGGCTCGATCCGGTAGTGGGGATAATCGGAAGCGGCGTGGTGTTTTCGTGGGCCTACACCTTGCTCCGCGACACAAGTGGCATTCTGCTGGATCACACGCCAGCGACCTCTGATCTTCCAGACGAAATTCGGCGTGCCGTTGAAGCGGACGGCGACTCTGTGGTGACAGATTTGCACGTCTGGCAAGTTGGCACGGGAAAGTTTGCGGCGATTGTTTCGATCGCCGCACATCGGCCGAAGTCGTCGGAGGAGTACCGCAGTTTGCTCTCGGAGCACGAAGAGCTAGTGCATGCCACCATCGAGACGCAGCAGTGTCATGAATACGAAGAGCAGGCGGTCCTAGCGTAGCTCTTGTCGGTTGTGCCTCCCCTCATTGCGCAGTGACGCGTGCGACCGCGCCGTCGGCCGAAAGACAGCTCGCTATTTTTTCGGCGTTGAGGTCGAATCGTTGGAAGGAGTGTCACAGCAAGGCACCTTCTGGATCTTCCCACTCGCTTTGCACTTATACGTCACGTCTTTCTGCTTTATGCACAGCGTCTCCTTCTTGTCTGTGGCGCGGTACACGATCTCCACATCTGGCCAATGAGTACGACGGAACGGCGTTGACCGCGCACCTTGTCCGCGATGTAGATCGTTGCGATTCTTCACTGCTCGAGAAAGCGTGCCAGGAGTTACACGACAAATTCGAAATCCAACACGCCACGATTCAGTTCGAGACCGAAGATCACGACTGTGGCCTTGCGCCGGAAGGCAAGGTGTAAGCAGAGTCGGCCTTGCAAGACGGCACCTAGAGCCACACCGCGTTTAGGCGATCGCTCGCCGATACTACTTTATGGAGTTGCCGAAACAATCGTTCCGCCTCGGATTTCTCTCCATCGGCGTCAACGTCGCACTAATGATCGTCAAGCTTGGTGTCGGCATTGTCGGCCATTCCTATGCGTTGGTCGCCGATGGCATCGAATCCGCGAGCGATATTTTCAGTTCAATCGTCACTTGGGTCGGCTTTCGATTATCGCTTAAGCCCGCGGACGAAGACCACCCGTTTGGGCACGGGAAAATCGACGCTCTCACCGGAATGTTCTCAGGTATCTGTTTGTTCATCGCCGGGATCTTTATTGCTTACCAGGCGATCGTCCAAATCAGGACGCCACATCCGTTGCCAGCGTGGTTTACCTTACCGGTGTTGCTCGTTGCTATCGGGCTGAAAGAGTTTCTGTCGCGCCGAGTATTCGCTGTCGGCAACGACCTTGATTCCAGCGCGCTCAAAGGAGACGCATGGCATCACCGATCCGATGCCATCACTTCAGCGGCCGCTGCCATCGGTATCACCGTCGCTTTGATCGGCGGGAAAGGTTACGAGATGGCAGACGATTGGGGCGCACTCGCAGCCTGCAGCGTAATCGTGGTGAATGCGTTCTTCATTATGAGGACTTCCGTTTATGATGCGCTCGACCGAGCGGTATCCCCAAAGCTATGCGCTTCTATCAGTGCGACTGCACTTGCCGTTCCCGGAGTGCAGCGGATCGAGAAATGTTTGATTCGGAAAAGTGGTGTGGGTTTATTCGTCGAGCTTCACGTCCAAGTCGATCCATCGGTGACGATCCGGGAAGGTCACCGAATCGGCCACGAGGTGAAAGCGGCGCTGATCTCTTCAAACTCGCGCATTCAGGACGTTACGGTACATCTTGAGCCGCTTGGATGACGCGCCGCAGCTTCGCCCTTGGATGACCTGGACGAAATGACGACAAAGCGCAATTTTACTCGCCCAGAGGTCAGGAACCGTCACACTGCCGCGAATGAAGCAACAGTTTGCCCTTTCGGTAATGATCCTCCTCGGCCTCGGCTTGTCAGCCGATGCAACCACGAAAGGGTTGAGCCAGATCGTGACGCCGGATTTGCAGCCCGAAGGTGATCTATCACTCAGCTTGCAAATCCAGGACGCTCGGATCGCAAACCCGTATCAACTTCAGGCTGAGCTCGGGGTAACGAAATGGGCAGAGGTCGCTGTCTTCCAAGGTTTCAAACCGAACGAGGAAATCTTCGGGACCGAGATAGGGATCTTGAGGAAGGAACCGTTCCTCCTCTCAGTCGGTTTTGTTAACTGGTCGCCACGGGAGGGAGTTGACCCGCAACCCTATGTCGAAGCGGGCTACTACACCGAGCATCACAAGTTCATCGCAGGCGCGATTCACGTCGATTACAAAAACGAGGCGATCCTCGGTTACGCCTACGATTTCAACAAACAGTGGCGCGCGCAGGTAGATTTTCAGAGCGGCAAGGAGAATTCATCCACCATTGGGTTCACCTGGAATATCACGCCGGATTTTCAAGTGAACCCCGCAATCTATTTCTCGAACTACAATCCCGAGCGGCTCAAGGGCTACATCGTTTTCACCTACACCTTTCACCTTTGGGCAAAAGACAAAAAGGAAAAGGACCAAAGCGTTCCCGGCGGATAGTGGAGATGGGTCTGCGTTTTGAACGAGTTACTCAGTCGCTAAGCGCGCGAGTCGCAGCGGTTATTCTCGCGGTTGGGGGTCAACAGTGGCACAACTATCGCGCGCACGCGCGAGGTCCCAAATCGCTGCGTCAGATTCAATCGCGAGTCGCCGTTGCACCCATGAGTCTGCGCCATTCGTCCAGACTGCCGTTAAATCCGAGCTCACGAGCACGCTGCCAAGTTACTAGGGCGGCATTTTGATGCCGTTTCTACTTCCCGGTGTCTTCAATCTCTTTCAGGTAGGTTTCGAGCAACTGCTCAATCTTCTTCCGCTCCAGACGGTCCTGCGTGGACATGTCGCGAAGAACTTTATTCGGATCCTTGAGGTCCCGATATACGAGCGCTTCGGTGATTCGGGTGGCAGCGATCTCGCAAGTCGACTCAATTTCCTCGTCACAGGTCAGGACCGCTACCCCGCCGTAGTTGCTGTCTTCAATACCGGTTACGAACGGCGTCAGACCGGTGATCGCGCGACGCAGCAGGCCTTCGAAATGTATTTCGATGATGCCTTGCCCGTCCCACCAATAGCTAGGAATTGCTATTTCAATTCTCCGTTTCATACGCAGCGAACTCCTCTCATGCTGTCATGCTGACGCGCAAACAAATTTTCCGAGCTGGCTCGAGTTCTCAAATCGTCCCTCGGGCGCCGATCGGAACTATCGCGGGCGGGTAAAACAGAGGAACGCCGAAGACGGTATGGGCGGCCAAATATTCAGCGAATGAAGATGAACATCGGCGGACTTGTTCCTATATGCGTTCCTATAAACCCGACTTTCTATACGTAAATAGCTTATAATAAATAGTCTGGAGGCGAGGGGAGTTGAACCCCTGTCCTCGAAGCGGTCCACGCAAACTTCTACATGTTTAGCCGGCGTTTATTTTTAGGGAGCCGAACGTTGCACCGGCACACTGCCGGCTCCCGAGCGTCCGCGAAATTCCTTCACCGGCCGGCGCGGTCGCTCCGCCGTCCGATTAGCCTGCTGTCCATGTTCGGCGCCGTAGCAGGCGTCCAATGCCGAACATCACGGTCAATTAAGCCGCGAGAGCGAGATCTTGGTGATCTGCGTTTATTTGTTTTGGCTCGGTTTTTTACGAGGCCAACGAACCATCC
>DAIOVO010000032.1:0-29489 GCA_036758965.1 Chthoniobacterales bacterium | reverse complement strand
GATCTGTGCCGCCGAACCGACCCGGCTGACGGAAAGCCCGACCGAGATCGCCGGCCGCACGCCCTGATAAAACAAGTCAGTCTCGAGATAAATCTGGCCATCGGTAATCGAGATCACGTTAGTCGGGATGTAGGCGGAAACGTCGCCCGCCTGCGTCTCAATGATCGGCAGCGCCGTCAGTGAGCCGCCGCCGGCTTTCTCGGTCACCCGCGCGCTTCGCTCCAGGAGCCGCGAGTGGAGATAGAAAACGTCGCCCGGATACGCTTCGCGGCCGGAGGGCCGCTTCAAAACTAACGAGACCTGGCGGTAAGCGACCGCATGTTTCGACAGATCGTCGAAAATAATGAGCGCGTCCATTCCGTTATCCATGAACCACTCGCCCATGGCCGCACCGGCGAAGGGAGCGAGATATTGATTAGTCGCCGTATCGGAGGCGGGCGCGGAGACAATCGTGGTGTAAGGCATCGCTCCCTCCTTTTCCAGAACTCCGAGCGCGCGCGCGACGTTGGAATTTTTCTGCCCAATCGCGACGTAAATACAATAGAGCGGCCGATGGTCTTTCAGCTTCCCATCTTCCCCCGCCTTGTTCAGCCGCGCCTGGGCAATGATGGTATCGATCGCGATCGTCGATTTTCCGGTGGCGCGATCGCCGATGATCAGCTCGCGCTGGCCGCGCCCGATCGGAATCATGGCGTCGATCGCCATGATGCCGGTTTGCACCGGCTGATTGACGCTCTGTCGTTTGATGATACCGGGCGCAATTTTTTCGACAGGATAAAATGTTTCCGATTTAACCGGGCCTTTCCCGTCGAGCGGCTGGCCGAGCGTATTGACGACGCGACCAAGCAAACCTTTACCGACCGGCACCTGGAGCAACTTGCCGGTGGTTTTGGCTTCGTCGCCTTCGGAAACTTTGGTCATGTCGCCGAGAAGAATGGCGCCCACTTCTGTTTCTTCGAGATTCAGCGCGAGCCCGAAAATGCCGTCGGGGAACTCGATCATTTCGTTCAACATCACATCGCTCAGACCTTCGATGCGAGCGACGCCGTCGCCGGCTTCGCGCACCGTCCCGACGTTGCTCTTGCTCGTCGAAGTCTTTAGCCCGGCAATTTTCGTTTCGATTTCTTCCAGTATGCTGCTCATGATTTGTTAGTTCCTTAAAGTTGCTGCTCGAGGCGCTCCAGGCGATTGCGCACGCTGCTGTCCCAGACATCGCTCCCCACCTGAATGCGCATTCCGCCGAGGAGAGCGGGATTGATTTTAAACTCAGTCGTTAAATCACTGCCGTAGCGTTTGGCGAGATTGAGCGTGAGTTGCGAAGCCGCCTGCGCATCCAACACGCTAACGGTTTCTATGCGGGCGTGCCGTCTCTCCAGTTCCAGCCGAAGCAGCCGCTTGTAAGACTCCAAAATCCGCAAGTGATTGCGCGGCTTCCTCGCCAGCACCGCATCCACCAGTTCATTCACTCGGCTGTGGTCCAGTTGGCCATTGTTAAAACTGGCACGCACCAATTCGCGCGCGGCCTGCCGGACTTCCTTTTTTGCCTGCATCGTTTTCTACGTTTCGTTAGGCGCTGACCTGCCGCGACGCTTCTTCCTGCAACCGGCGCTGGTCGTCCGCCGTCAGCACTTTGCCGGTAACCTTCGCGGTCGTATCGACCACCAGCCGGCCCAGTTCGCGTTTCAATTGCGCCATCGTGCGCTCGTGCTCGATCGCGCTTGCTTCCCGCGCCTTGGCCACGATTTGTTCCGCCGCCGCGATCGCCTCCTGCTGTTTGCGCTCGGCCACGACGACGGCGCTGCCACGCGCTTCGTCGATCATTTTCTGCGCTTCGGCGTTGGCCTGCGCCAGAATCTCCGCATGCCGCTGCCCGGATTCCGCCAACTGCTGCTTAATTTTTTCCGCGTTGAGTTGCGCCTGCTCAATCTGTTCGCGCCGCCGCTGAAGAACAGCCAGGATCGGTTTGTAAGCGAAGCGCTGTAACAGGAACGCCACAATCGCAAAGCTGATGACCTGCGAGAGAAAGAGCCACGGATTCCATCCGAAAGTCTCCAGCGTCTCGCGCGCCGAATCCAGCGCACTTGCAGCCAAGAACGTCGCAATCATCAACAATCCTTACTTCGGCGCGAGATAGAGCGCGTAAAACACAATCGCTTCCGCAAACGCGATCGCGAGAATCGCTTGCACCAGAATCGGAGTCGCCGCGCCGGGATTACGGCCGACCGCCGAGGCCGCGCCCATTCCGATCAAGCCTACGCCGATGGCCGCGCCGAGGGCCGCCAACCCGATGTGAATGCTTCCACTTAGTTCCGCCAATATTGGTAACAACATATTTTTCTTTCTGTTTTTAGTTCGTTCTCTCAGCGGCCTCCGCGGGAACCACGGTCACGGCCGCCGAAATTCTTTAATGAGAAACTTCGTGTCCAGGCTCGTGTTGTGCGATCAAGAGAGTGAAGACCGCGGTTAAAAGCATAAAGACCATCGCCTGCACCAGGCCAACCAGTAGTTCCATAAAGTAAAACGGAATCGGGATCAGCCACGAAAGCGCCGGCACGATCGTCGACATCGATTCCAAGATCGTTTCGCCCGCATAGACGTTGCCGTAAAGCCGGAAGCTCAACGAAATCGGCCGGAACAAAATGGAAACGACTTCCAGAAGTCCAACGACAAAGAAGATCCCGATCATGGCAATTTTCATCAGGCCCTTGCTCTCACCTTTGGGACCGAAAATGTGCTTGATCACGCCACCGACGCCGTTCGCCTGCACCGCCCAGATCAGCCAGAGGACGAAAAAAATCATCGCCATCGCAGTCGTCATATTCAGGTCCGCGTTCGGGCCGCGGAGAAGTGGACGATCAACGTGGAAAGTTCCCGTGTTTGGATCTTGATGGCCCCACCCGATGGTCCCGACTCCAGGAATCAGGCCGGCCCAATTCAAAAACAAAATAAAAATGAAAATGGTGGCGAAGAACCAAAACGTTTTTTTCACCAAATCGCGTCCGATGATCGACTCCAGAAAGTTGTAAAGGCTTTCGACTAACCATTCCCAGAAATTCTGCGCTCCAGTCGGCACGTTCTTAATTCTTCGCGTCGCAACCTGGGCAAAAATGATGATCGCCAGCGCCACAATCCACGAGGCCAGCATTGAATTCGTGACCGTGAGCCTTCCAATTTGGAAAAGGCCAGTCGCTTTTAACGGCGGCGCTTCGTGCTCGGCGTTTTCGGCAGCAAACAAAAGCGGCGCGACGCTAAGTGAGAGAAACGCGAAAATCGCGATCCACACCGATTTAAAATTGTTGCGATGCATGGACATGAATTTTCCCGCAAACGAAAACCCGTCTTCACCCTCTGAGGCAGACCAGCCGCGAGGGCTCCGCGCTCGACCCTGGGCGTTTGCGGCGCTTAGCAAAGCCGCTTTTGCGCCGATGACAAGTCTTACTTCACGACCGCTTCTTCGATCAGGGTCGTGCTAATCGGCTCGCGCGATTCTGTACTCGCCGCCTGCAACCGCTCGGTTGTCACTTCCTCATAAATTCGCTCCAACGCCCGGATGGTCAGCGCCTGATCAAAATTTTCCGCCACCGCCGATCGCGCCGCGCGACTGCAACGCGCATACAAATCCGGCGAATTCGCCAACGCAATCATCGAACGCGCCATATTTTTTGAATCGCGTTCGTCGCTCAGAAATCCGCTCACCTGGTCCGTCACCGCCTCCGGAATTCCGCCGTGCCGAGTGGCGATCACCGGCAATCCCGTCGCCATCGCTTCCAAAATCGAATTGGGCACGCCTTCCTGATTTTTGTCCGGCGTCATTTCGCTCGGATGAATGAAAAGATGCGAACGCCCATAAAGATCGCGCAAATCCGGTTGACCGAGAAAACCGCAGAAGTGCACCCGCGAGGCAACGCCGAGCCGCTGCGCCAGTATTTGCAGCTCTGGCTGGAGCGGACCTTTGCCGGCGATGGTAAATTCCGCTTTCGGAAATCGTTTTGCAAAAATAGAAAAAGCTTCGATGGCGGAGGCGACGCCCTTTTTGTCGATCAACCGGCAGGCTTGCAAAACGCGCATCGCGCCATCGCGCGGCAGCTCGCGCCGCACAAAAGAAAATTCATCCAGCGGAATGCCGGTGCGGTTGATCCGGATTTTTTCCGGCGCACATCCGAATTTCACCAGGCGCCGCGCGAGCGATTCCGAACGCGCCAGCACCACTGGCACGGAATCGAACAGCACCTGCAGTTTTCGCGGATAATTCTCTATCTCTTGTTTGATCGCGACGTCCGCGCCGTGGAAAGAAACCACCGCCGGCCGGTCCCACGCGCGAATAAACGGCAGCAAATGCACGCCGGTGTGCCCAAAGTAAATGTGCATCAAGTCCGCGCCGCGCCGGTTAAGAATGGAAACCAGCGCCTTGTATTCGCCGCGGTAAATCAACGCCGGCCGGCGCTCGACAAATTTCATCCAGCCGTGCCGAAAGAGATTCGTGTGCGGGCGCGGGATTTTTTCGATGTCGTCAAAAGGAAACCGTCGCGGGTGCTCGACCCGTTTGGTCATGACGAACGTCTGAACTCGCCGCAGGGACGACACCTGCCGATAGAGGTGCAGCATCTCCGATTTGAGAAAAGTGCTGCAATAACTTGCGACAACCGGTCTGCCCATTCCCGGCTGACTTTGTGCTCGCCCCATTAGCTTGTCTAATTGTTAATCGCCTCGCGCCTGATTTTTCTCCTCCGGCAACGACGAATTTTCTCGTAGGTCATCGACTGACTTCCGCAAGACCGACTTTAAGTCATCGATCCCCTGCCCTTCCTTGCTTGAAATCGGCACGACCGTGAGCGCGGGAAAACGCGCGCGAAAATCCTCCAGGTATTCTGCCGCCTCGCCTAAGTCCATTTTGTTGGCGACCACGAACCATTTCCTTTTTGATAAACGCTCGTCATAAAGATCGATCTCGCGCCGAAGCGACTGCAAATCGGCGATGGGATTGCGCCCCTCGCTCCCGGCCATGTCGAGGACAAAAACCAGCAGGCCGCAGCGCGTGATGTGGCGGAGAAAATCATGGCCAAGACCGAGGTTGCGATGCGCACCTTCGATTAAACCCGGAATGTCTGCGACGGTCGCGCGCTCGTATTCATCCAACTCCACAATGCCGATGACGGGATGAAGTGTGGTGAACGGATAGGCCGCCACTTTCGGACGCGCGGCCGAGAGTTGTCGCAACAAAGTCGATTTGCCGGCATTCGGATAGCCAATCAGAGCGGCATCGGCGATGGTGCGCAGCTCCAGCAAAAATTCGCCGCTCTCGCCTTCGCCGCCCTCGCCGTATTGGCGCGGAGCGCGATTGCGCGAGCTCTTGAAATGGACATTGCCCTTTCCCCCCGTGCCGCCTTTGCAAAGCAAATATTCTTCGCCATCGCGCGTCAGATCCGCCAGCAGCTGCGCGCCATCACTTTCCGGGAATGGGAAAACCACCGTACCGACCGGCACCTTCACGATTTTCTTCTGCGCATTTTTCCCGTGCATCTTTTTTCCCATCCCGTGCTGGCCATTCTTCGCTTTAACTAACGGTTCGTAGAACAAGGCCGAGAGTTGGTCGGTATGAATGTCCGCCCGCAGGATCACATCGCCGCCGCGTCCGCCGTCGCCGCCATCCGGTCCGCCTTTCGGAACAAATTTTTCCCGCCGAAAGCTCACGCAACCGCGTCCGCCGCTCCCAGCCTGAGCAAAAATCTTGATTCGATCGACAAACATCGCCGAAGAGTGCCATCGCCCTGCGACCGTGTCATCCCGGGCGAAGCGAAGCGGAGCCGAGGGATCCCGCTAAAGTAAGAGGGTTGCGCGGCGGGATCCCTCCGCTTCGCTCGGGATGACCTTAAAGCGTCACCATCTCACGAATTTGCCCCTGCACTGGAGTCGTCTGGAATTTTCCGTCCGCTTTCTCCAGCAACATCGGCAAACCGCGCCGCGGATTCATCGTGATCCGCACGACCCGATCGATTCGCGTTCCCGGAACAACTATGAAGCGGAACCGCTGCATAATCCTTGTTAGGGTAATCTTTAGCACCTGCTTGGCAAAAGCCGCCCCAATACAAATGCGCGGACCAGCATTGAAAGGCATGTATTCGTACTGGTTCGGATCGATCTCGCGCCAGCGTTCTGGCAAAAATTTCTCCGGCTCGGAATAAAGCTCCGGCAAATGATGAGTAAGGTAATGACTCAGCACGACCCGCGCGCCGTGCCGCAGATAATACGGCCCGACCCACGCTTCACTTTCGGTCGCGCGCACGGTGTAGGGAACCGGCGGCAGCACCCGCATGCTTTCCTTTATTACGAGCGGTAAATATTCGAGGGCTGAGAGTTGCTCCATCGTCGGCGACGCGCCGTTAAGCAATTGCAGTTCATCGATCAATTCGCGCGCGACGGCGGGATGTTGCGCGATCAGAAACAATGCCCAGGTCAATGCGCTGGTGGTTGTTTCAAAACTTGCCACGAAAAGAATCGCCGTTTGCCCGACTAGTTCCGCATCGGTCATCGCGCGTCCATCGGCATCGCGCATATTCATCAGCAGCGAAAGCACGTCGGTTTGTGCGCTGCCGTCGCGACGTCGCCTGGCGATCACATTCAGAATCAATTTTTCAATTTCCTCAGCGTTACGCAGCATCGCGTGATACGCGCTCCCGGGAACGTTGACCGGCAAACTCCAGACCGCCGGCGAAAAACTTTGCCGTATCCAATCCTCCAGCCGCCGTCCAATCGGCAATGCTTCTTCCGGATCGTGACTGAACAAAATCGAACTCGCGATTCGCAACGTGAGATGACGCAATCCTTCGTAAATATCGATCCGCGTCCCCGGCTTCCAATGCGCGAGAATCGAATCCACCACCTCGACCATGATGGCGTGATAGCCCTGCACCGCCCCGCGATGAAACGGCGGCGCCACCAGCGCACGCTGCCGTTTATGCTCCGCACCCGTCATCCGCGTCAACCCCTGGCGCACGCGGCGTTGCGCGGAATTTTTCGGCCCGCGCAAGAGCAAACCAGTCGGGCGGAACAACGCCGGATCGCTCAACACTTGTCGGTTAAATTCCGGACCGACTGCAAGCACATGCAATTTCTTCGGTTCGCCGAATGCCACCGGGCCCAGCCCGAAAACTTTCCCATGCTTCTGGTAAAGTTCTCGCATCCGTCCAACCGGGTCGCGCAGCAACGCCAGATACTCCTGCGCCGCCGCCAACCCGCGCACGGGCGGTACCTTCGATTCCGGATAAACGATCTCTTCGTCCACGTCTCGTTAGGAAGCGAGCAGCGATTGGTAGAGTGCCTTGGTTTCCCGCGCGATCGCGCGCCAGCTGAATTTTTCTTCCGCCCGTCGGCGCCCTGCTTCGCCAAAACGCGTTCGCAAACCTTCGTCGCGCATCAGCTCATTAATTTTCGCCGCCAGATCGCGTGACAATTTTTCCGGCTGCACAGGCTCGAACGGACTCTCGCTCATTTGTTCGAGCGGAACGAGAAAACCGGTTTCGCCATCGACCACCACCTCTTTGATTCCGCCCACCGCACTGGCCACCACCGCGGTTTCACACGCCATCGCTTCCAGATTAATAATCCCAAACGGTTCGTAGATTGACGGGCAGCAGAAAACGGCGGCGTGCGAGTAAAGTTGAATCACACTTTCCTTGTCCAGCATCTGATCGATCCAGATCACGCCTGGGCGCGATTGCTGCGCGCGCTCGATCGCGCTTTTCATTTCGGCGGCGATTTCGGGCGTGTCGGGCGCCCCCGCGCAGAGCACGACCTGGACATTTTTGTCCATGAACGCGATCGCTCGCACGAGATGGATGATCCCTTTCTGGCGCGTGATCCGGCCGACAAAAAGCACGAACGGTTCTGTAATTCCAAATCTCGTTAGAGCATCACGGGCCGTGGTGGGCCGATATTCCTCCAGATCGATTCCGTTATAAATGACATGCAGGCGTTCCGGTTTGACCGCGAAAAGTCGCTCAATGTCTGCTTTGGTCTCGTTAGACACTGCCACCACCGCATCCGCCATTTCCAGCGCGGTCTTTTCCAGCCAGCAGGTAAAATCGTAACCGCCGCCGAGCTGTTCGCGTTTCCACGGCCGGAGTGGCTCGAGCGAATGCACGGTGATGACGAGCGGCACGCCATAGTTTTTCCGCGCCAGAATTCCACCCCAGTGCGAATACCAAGTGTGACAATGTACCAGTTGGGCATCGAGGCCGGCGGTATTAAAATCGGTGCAACGCTGCACCGCGCCAAAGATCGAGCGGAGCGGTTTCGGGCACTGGAATTTCGAATCGTCCAGCGAAAATCCACGAATCGTTAGCTGGCCGGATTGGGAGTTTTGCTCTCCAAAGCAGCGCACTTCCACCTCCATCACTTTCGCCAGCTCGCGCGACAGATACTCGACATGCACGCCCGCGCCGCCGTAAGTGTGGGGCGGATATTCGTTCGTGAGCAAGAGCACTTTCACAAAGGAAGAGTAGAGCAAGTCTCCGGTTTGCCTTCAATCGCTTCCCGAGCCTGCGCTCTAGTATCGCACGGAAAAACCAATGAACGGGTTTAAGTCATCGGCCGCGGACGTGACTCCGATATTCAATCCGGCGTCGAGCTGAATGTTCGGCGTTACTTTGCAGGTAAAACCAAAATCAACCGTTCCGATCCATCTTGAATCGCGTTCGTTACTCACGGCACTGAAGAATTCAGCGTAACCGGAAAGCTCTCCCACGATGGCGTGGCTCACCGTTACCGAGTTAATGAATTCTTGATGGTAACCTGAGTTGTTTTCGTTTCGGATGTAATCCACTTCTGTCATCGTGCCGAGCTCGAAGTCGCGCGGCAATTTAATCGCCAGCGGAAAAATGATTCCGCCTTCTACCGCGGAATTGCCGAACTGGTGCTGGCTGGTCGGGAATTTGGCGAACGGCATTACGCCGAAAGCGGTCGCGCCGCCATCGTTGCCCCAGAAGTTTACTTTCAAACGAACCAGCGTGTCACCGTAGCCGTTGCCATCATGCTGAACGTTGTAAGTCTCCGCGATGAATTGAAGATCGACGTTGTTGAGCAATCCGACTTTGAGATTAACCGGCGCGATGGCAAAAAGGTCCTGCTTGCCGTCGCGAGTGTAACTGACCAGATCCATCTCCAATTGGAAATGACCGGCATCCACCGTGTAGGGACTTTCAGTTTTGTCGGGACGATCGGTGTTCAGCTCCCGCAGGAGAGAAACCGGCGTGGGATTAAACAGATGATAACTGTTTTTGTCCGCCGGCGGAGTGTAGTCGGGCAGATCCGCCGCGCGGCCCAGCTCAATCGCTGATAGCGCCAGAAAACAGCCGAGCGCAGCGAAACACATACCGATTAATTCTGCACCTTCAACAGGAGCACCGGCACGGTTACTTCGTGGCGCACTTTGTCGGCAGTGCTGCCATGCAGTAAGTCGCCTAGACCGCGGTGGCCGTGGGTCGTCATTGCGATCAGATCGACCGGTTCCGCGCGTGACAGCTTGATAATCTCCGTCGCGGGGTCGCCCAAGGCAAGGACGGCGCGCACTTCGAAATTCTCCGCTTCCAGTTCCTTTTGTACTTCGGCCAGGTATTGTCGGTCGAGCTTCATTTCCTCGCTTTCCCGCAATTGCAACTCATCGAAGTTTCGCGCCACCCAGCCATCGGCTACGTGCACAAGCAATAACCTGGCGCCGGTCAACCGCGCCAGCGCCCGAATGTGTTTGAGAATGGTCTGGTCGCTCTCGCGATTTTCCACCGGAACAAGGATGGTTTGATACATAAGCAATCTGTCTTACATACCGAGCCAATTACGCGCGGCTTGCACCAGCAGCCAGCCGTTTAAGAGACCGATCACAATGGCGACCAGCCAGGCCGTTACTTTGATGAGCGTGCCGTTGACGAACTCGCCCATTTTCAATTTATCGCTCGTAAACATGACCAGCGGAAAAACCGCGAAGCTAAGTTGCAGGCTAAGGATTACCTGACTTAAGACGAGCAAATTGGCGGTTCCTTTTTCGCCCGAGATACTCGTGACCAGAATGGCGGGAACAATCGCGATCCCGCGCGTAAGCAATCGCCGCAGCCAGGGACGCAACCTGATATCCAAGAATCCCTCCATCACGATCTGGCCCGCGAGCGTGCCGGTGAGAGTGGAGTTTTGGCCCGAGGCCAGAAGGGCGAGGGCAAAAAGAGTGCTCGCGCCCGTCACGCCCAGAAGCGGCGAAAGCAGTTTGTAAGCGTCCTGAATTTCCGCCACGTCGTTGCGTCCGCGCGTGTAAAACGTGGCCGCGGCGACGATCAGAATGGCGGCGTTAATGAAGAGCGCGAACATCAACGCGAGGGTGGAATCGATGGTGGCGAATTTGATCGCCTCCCGTTTCCCGGCAGGTGTCAGCTCGTAACGGCGCGTCTGCACGATGGAGGAATGCAGATACAAATTGTGCGGCATAACCGTCGCGCCCAGAATGCCAATGGCGATATAAAGCATGCCGGGATCAGTCACGATCTTTGGCGTTGGCAGAAAGCCAGTCGCGATCCCAAGAAGTGAGGGACGGGAGGCGATGATTTCCCAGAGAAAGCAGGTGCCGATGACGCCGATAAGAGCAATGACGAGCGCTTCGATGAGACGAAAGCCTTTGTTCTGCAAAAACAAAACCACCAGAACATCGAGCGCCGTGATGCAAACGCCGACCAGGAGGGGAATTCCAAAAAGCAAATTGAGCGCGATGGCCGAGCCAATCACTTCCGCCAGATCGCAGGCCGAGATAGCAATCTCGCAAATTATCCAAAGAAAAAACGAAACCGGCTTGCTGTAATGATCGCGGCAAGCCTGCGCAAGATCGCGCCCGGTGACGATGCCCAGCTTGAGAGAGAGCGCCTGGAGGAGAATCGCCATCAAATTAGAGACCATAATCACGCTCAGAAGGGCGAAGTTGTATTTCGAGCCGCCGGCCAAATCAGTCGCCCAATTGCCCGGGTCCATGTAACCGACTGCGACCAGAAATCCCGGGCCGGCAAAGGCCAAAAGTTTGCGCAGAAAACTGGCTGATTGTGGGACGACCAGGCTGCGGTGGACTTCGGAAAGGCTGACCAGTCGAGGAACGCTCCGCCAGCCTTCCACCGTATGAACACTTTCTGGGGGATGTGAATTAGCCATTCCTAAGTTATTTATTGCCAACTAATAATTTGTCAACGACCAAATAATTTGATTTTTCTTTCGCCCGGCAAACCCGTAGCCTTCCCTCGTCCATGCCTGCATTAAAAAAGGCCCGCCGCAACTCCGCCGCCGTCGAGGATTACCTCGAACGCATCCTCGAACTCATTAACGTTAAAGGTTATGCCCGCGTGGTTGACATTGCCACAAGCCTCCGGATCTCGCAGGCCAGCGTGACCAATATGGTGCAACGCCTCGATGCGGACGGTTTGCTCAAATACGAGAAATACCGAGGCCTCGTCCTCACCACCGCCGGCGAAACGCTCGCCCGCAACATCGCGCGGCGACATGAATTGCTAACCGAGTTTCTCCAACTCCTCAATCTGGACAAACGCATCATCGATCATGACGTCGAGGGCATGGAGCATCATATCAGTCCCGCGACTCTGCACGCGATCGAAACGCTTACCCAGCAGCTCCGGCGACGGCCAGCTCTGCTCGCCATTTTCCGCTCCTCCCGTTCACAGACCACGACCGATACGGCCTGAGTCAACGCTAACGTGGCCGACGAGGGAGTGAAGCGTTGCACGATTTCGTCCACTCCGGCGCCGAAGATCGCTCCTTGGACTATCGGTCGCCGCGTAGCTCCCCGCCAGCGTGCCTTTGAGAGAAACTCGCAAAAAAACGCAAAACCAACTCGCCCCTCGAATGCGTTCTCTCTAATAGCTATGAACTACACACGCTATCGGGCTACCAAAGCCCGAACCAGAACCGTGTGCGGCGTACTTGTTAAATGAAGAAAAAGACGAAAAAGTGGTCAGCCAGTGTAACTGAGCATAGTGATGCGCTCGATTTAAAGGATAAAGTTTTTACCCTGCGCAGCCCGCGCCAGATCGCTCTTTCGCTGAAACGCTCGGCGGAGAAAAGTAAACGACGTAAAAGCACACCGCGCCAATCCGCCATGTCGATCCTGAACTTCTATATTAACCGTGCCGGCGCTAATCTTAGCTCAAGTCGCAAACAGACCTTGGAGAAAGCAAAGGACGAATTAAGAACATTGTTCACTCGCAAGTGAAACATACCTGCTGATGAATGAGAATCTTGCCACCTACTTAAAGGATCATTTGGCTGGCTCCGTAGGCGCGCTGGAGGTCCTGGATGGACTGATTAGCGGCCATGGGGGCCAGGCTATAGTCAGCTTTTTCCAGGAAGCGAAAGACGAAATCGAGTCAGATCAAAACCAGCTACAGGAAGTAATGAAAGCACTCAACATCGAGGAAGGCAGCGTCCGCAAGGCCGGCGCCTGGATTGGAGAGAAGCTCAGCCGGATCAAACTCTCGCCCGGAAGCGAGGGTATCGGGCTGGCGCAGTCGCTGGAGAGTTTGGTGCTCGGCATCAAGGGCAAGGAATTACTCTGGCGCGCTCTGGCCGCCGTTCAGAAAAGCTGGTTGGAACTCGAGCCCTTCGATTTCGAGCGGCTGATCAGACGCGCTCAGGAGCAGGCGGCCCGCGTCGAAGCCAAAGGCCTGCAGGTTGCCGGTGACCTCTTTCGCGCCTGATCCCCGCTCCCACTCACATGGGAAGTCCCTTACCTATCAACCTATCAACCTACCACCGGTAATTGCTCAGCGAAACCTCGGGGAAGAATTCGCCAATCTCTCGGCGTTTCCACCAGGCGCCGGTAGTTCGTCGCTCTTCGGAGGTAGTGAACTCATATTTGTATAGAATGGCGCGGACGTAGCGCGGCGAGCTAGCTGGAAAAGGATTGCGCGCGAGTAAATGGGTGACAGAAGGTTCGTTTTGCAACAGGCGGAGGATGAAGCGCTGGAACCAGGCTTCGTGGCGCGCGCCTCCCAAGGCGGCGAACCACATTTGCCAATCGAGCCGCGGCTGGTGCGGCGCGCACCAGGTTGGCGCGCGGTTTACATCGCCCGGTTTCCATTTGAATTCGTAGGGAACCCAATCGATGCCGTCGGCGCTACCTTCGATTTGGATTTCGGGGCGCTCCCGAGTCATGACGCGAAAGAGGCCGTAGCCATTGACAATGCGGAATGGCTCGAGGTTGCCATAGCAGGAGGCGAGGATTCGCGGCATGGGTGACTCGGGTTTGATGGCGGTGTAGCAGAGCCAGAGGTTGAACGGCAGGGTGATGATGAGAACCACGAAAGCGAAGTAGTTATAACTAGACGCGGCTGGCGCGACGTGAGACCGCACGCGGCCGGCGACCGCGCCCACAGCGCGACGCCAGGTGGCGTCGTCGATCAGAAGCAGACAAAGGGCTATGGCGATGAGGTTGAAGAAGCAATAGTTGCCGGTGATGGCGATAATGATTTGCAGCAGGATCAGAAGGCCGGCGCTAACGAGACGCAGATGGCGCGGCGCCCAGATGAAAAAGGGGACGATGATTTCGACAAAAAGACAAAAGGCGACAGAGAATTTTTTGAACCACTCCGGCGATTTGTCCGCGAACCAGGCGAAGGCGGTCGGCAAAGGCTGCGTCCAGTAATGATAGTTCAGGGCAGTGAGCGCGTTCCAGTGAAACCCGCCATCGACCCAGCCCCAGGCTGTGTCGCCGCTGGTGAGTTTCACTACGCCCGACATGAACATGAGTTTGAAGAGGAGAAATTTGAGCAGGAAAAGCGCGAGGGCTGAGACGGGCGCGGAGCGCGTCAGTCGCCAGCGCCCGGGGGCGAAGAAGATGGCGAGGAAGCCGGTTTCGAGGAGAAGGATGTCCCATTGGAAACTTAGGAAATCCTGGCCCGCGACAGTAAGCGAGAGATAGCTAACGAAACATAGAACAAGCGCACCAATAGGAACAAACCCTAGAGTCAATGCGATGGAAGCAACCACGCCGAGAGCGCACAGGAGGTGAAGCGCGGCGTCGGAAGCATTGAGCCACAAGAGGCTGGGAAGAAAATGAAAGGCTCTCGCGCCCAATTGGCTATGGGCGGCGGAGAAAAAATCGGACGCCGGTAAAATACCGCGCGAGCCAATCAATCCTTCGAGCTGCACCCACAGGGAGATAAAGGCGACCACGTAAATAAGGCCGAGCGCGCGCAGAAAAAGATTTCGAGTAATGAAATAGGTCGGCGGACGGACGTCTTTGCCCCAAAGTGCGCGGGTAATATAAGAGGCAGCGGTTCGATGCTTCGCGATGCGGGCATAGCCGAACTCGGACACGGCGGCGAAGGCCGGGAACTGCTGATAAAGTTTTAACGGCCAACGACGGCCACCAAGCGCGAGCGAGCGATAGACGGCTTCGGCGGCGCGATGCACTTCGCCGTTTGGCAGAACGAGAATGACGTGGCGTTGGAATTCTTCCGCTGGAATCTCCGGAAATTGCGCCGCGATCTTTTGCGACGTGGCGTAATCGATTTTGTCGCCGGTGATTTGTTGCCAGCGTTCAATCCAGCGGTGGCAGAAATGACACTCGCCGTCCCAGATGAGGAGTGGTTTCGGGGGCGGCTGGGCAACGCGCATCGGAAAAGTGTCGCGCACGTTTCAAATTGCGAGAACAGAAAATTCGCCAGCCTGGAATTCCACGCCGTAATCTCATGCTCCTGCTCGTGATCGGTTTTATGAGAGAACTTCGATTACGAGCACGATCAGGAGCACGAGCACGAAGGCTCGAGCCCTTTCATCCGCGCAATCCGCGGTTTAAATTCTGTTGTCCGCAGTCTTGAATTCTGCCCAGATCGGCGCGTGATCGGATGGGTCTTTGCCTTTGCGCATTTCGCGATCGATTCCCGCCGCGGTGCAGCGCTCGGCCAACGTTTCGCTAGCTAGAATTTGGTCGATGCGCAAACCGCGATTTTTCGGGAATGCGAGCATGCGATAATCCCACCAGCTAAACATTCCTGGCTCGGGATGGTGCAAGCGCAGGGTGTCGCGGAAACCGATTTGTTCCAGCGCGCGGAAGGCGGCCCGTTCCAGCTCCGAGCACATGATCGCGCCGCGCCAAAGCGACGGGTCGTGCACATCGCGATCTTGCGGTGCTACGTTGAAATCGCCGCAGACCGCGATGTCATCGAAATTTTCTTGCGTGCGCGCAATGCAAGCGCGCAGGCGCTCGAACCATTGAAGCTTGTAATCGAAAGCGGGCGAGCCGACCGCCTGGCCGTTCGGCGCGTAGATGGAGAAGACACGCACGCCGTTCACGGTGGCGGCGATGACACGCGCCTGTTCGTCTTCCACCTCGTCGCAGAGCGAAGCTTGCGGGTCGCGCAGCTCGTGGGGCGAGAGAATGGCGACGCCGTTGTAGGATTTTTGTCCGTGAAAGACGACGTGGTATCCTGCGGCAGAAAGGGCGAGCTCGGGAAACTGGTCGTCGCTGCATTTAGTTTCCTGCAGGCAAACGACATCCGGTCTATCTCTTGTTAGCCAATCGAGCAAAGGTCCCTGCCGTTTGCGAAGGGAATTGATGTTCCAGCTGGCGATTTTCATTTTGTAGGGCGACCGCTTTTGTTGCCCAGTCTGCGGCGCTTCCACTCGGCAGGCGGAGCGCCCGCCCTACAATCTGCCCGCCTCACAATTCGAGCTCGATCCCCGGCGTAGGCACGATGACTTCCGTGTTTTGCAATTCCGCGCTCAAACGCGCCCGCATCCATTCCACCGCCGGCGGATCGCCGTGCACGAGCACAATCTTTTTCGGCGCCAGCCGGCGCGCATATTCCACCAGTGATTCGCGCGACGCGTGCGCGCTGAATTGAAATTTTTCGACGTGGCATCGCAGTGTCTGAGCCGGCTCATCGGGATCGAGGACGATGTTGTCGCCCAAATTTGCCGCCTGCAGAATACCGCCGGGCGATTCCGGATCGGCGTAACCGACAAACAAAATGGAGTGTTGCGGATTTTCCAGCACCCGGCGGGCGAAGATATTCGAGAGCGTTTTCGCGGTCATCATTCCGCTGGAGAGCGCGTAAATGCGGCCGGCGCGCGCGGCAGTGTCGTTGATATTTTGTCCGTTGAGGACAAAGGGCGCGACCTGCTGCATCAATTGCAAACGCGGCCATTGGCGGCCGGCCTGGTTCGCGCGGCGATCGTAAATGTCGCTGATCTTTGAACTCAGACCGCCGATGTAAACCGGAAAGTCGCCCAGTAATTTTTCGCGCCGGAATTTCCAAAACATCGCCAGCGCTTCCTGCGTTTTGCCGAGCGCGAAAACGGGAATGAGCCGCCACGGCGAAAAGCCGCATCGACCGCGGCCGCCAGCCGTTTCTCCTCCGAGTCGCGCGACCAGCCCGCCGGCGCAGGCGTATCACCGCGCGTACATTCCATGATGAGCACGTCGATTCCGTTCCCAGGAAATTTTGCCTGCTGCATAATAGTCTGGTCATCGAAGTTGACATCGCCGGTGTAGAAAATCGTTCGGCCTTCGGTGTGGATGAGAGTTCCCGAGGAACCGAGAATATGGCCGGCATCCCAGTATTCAAAAGTGAACGCCTCCTCTTCCTGCGCCTTTTTGCCGGTGATGGAATACGGCTGGCGATACGAGCAAAGTCGCCAGGCATCGGTGGCGCGTTCGGTTTCGCGATGCGTGAAAAGCGGATATGACGCCATGCCGATTTCCTCGCGTTGCCGGGTCATGACGTTGACGGAATTGTGGAGCAACGTGCTGCCGATTTCCGCCGTCGTTTCCGGCATGAACACGCGCGCGGCCGGTTGTCGCCTCATCAACAGCGGCAGCGTGCCGATGTGGTCCTGGTGCGCGTGCGTGATGAGAACGGCATCGACTGCGCGTCCATCAATCGGTTTCCAATTCGGGAGCGCGTCTTCACCCGCTTGTTTCGGATGCATCCCGCAATCGAGAATCACGCGCGCATTCGCGGTTTCGAGGTAGTAGGAATTGGCGCCGATCTCGATGTGGCGCGTGAGATTGATAAACTTCATGAGGAGGAACGCAGGTCGTTGTTTATGCTGGCGGAGCGTAATCGATTGCAGTTGGATTACGAGAGCGACGTAGTGGTCGGGAAACGAGCGCGGACCGGCGCAACTTCGCCTGCAAATTGCTGTTCAATCGCTGTGCTCAATCCGTTGTTTCCACAACATTTTGATGAACGCGCGGCGGCGCATTTGCTCGACCGCGCTGCATTTGGCGCGACACCGGAAGAGATCGCCGCCACTCGCGCGAAAGGTCTGGAGCACGCGGTCAACGATCTGGTTGAACCGAAGGCCGAAGCGTATCAACTGGCCACGCCGGACTGGGCGCACCCGCGCGATCTGCGCTCGATTCGACAGGAAGCGCGAATGGCGAAGCAAAACGGCGACGTTACCAAAGTGAGGCAAGCGCGCAGGATGGAGGGCGACGAAATTCTCGATTTGCGGCGGTGGTGGCTGGCGCGAATGGCGACGACGAGCGCGCCGTTGCTGGAAAAGATGACGCTGTTCTGGCACGGACATTTCGCCACCAGCGTGGAGAAAGTGAAGGACGGCTACTGGATGTGGCGGCAGAACGAAACCATTCGCAAAAATGCGCTCGGCAATTTCACCGCCCTGACGAAAGAGATGTCGCGCGATCCGGCGATGATGATTTATCTCGATCTGCCGCAAAGCCGGAAAGAACATCCTAACGAGAATTGGGCGCGGGAGCTGATGGAGCTTTTCACCGTCGGCATCGGAAATTACACTGAGCAGGACATTCGGGAATCGGCCCGCGCTTTCACCGGCTATCGTCTAAACCTTGTTAGCCAGCAATCGTGGTTTGCCCCGGAACAGCACGACGCTGGCCCGAAGAATTTTCTCGGCCACAGCGGCAATTTTAATGGGGACGACATCATCGATATTCTTACGCGCCAGCCGGCCTGCGCCCAATTCATCGGCAAAAAACTGTGTCGCTTTTTCATCGAAGACGAACCTTCGGCCACGCTGGTCAACGCGGTCGCGGATCGTTTGCGCGCGCACAATTTCGAAATGAAACCAGTCTTGCGCGAAATTTTTTCGTCGGCCGATTTTTATTCCGAGCGCGTCATGCGCAAACAAATCAAAAGCCCGACGCAATTTGTGGTGCAGACCTGCAAAATTCTGGGAGCGGATTTGCCGGCGCCGCGGGTGGCCCAAAACGCCATGCGACAGATGGGCCAGGTTTTGTTTGCGCCGCCAAATGTGAAAGGCTGGGATGGCGGCAAAAGCTGGATCAGCACTTCGACGCTTTTGTTCCGGAATAATTTCGCGAACTATCTCATCAACGGCGACGCCATTTTGCCGGCGGCGGTGATGAAGCGGCAGGGCGCCGACCTCGGCTTTCGTGGCGGTGCGCGAGCACAGGCGGCGGAGGAAGTTCATCGCGACCCGGTCGATTTGAGCAAGGTCGCGCCGGCGGAATTGCGGCAGAACCCGGAAATGCTGGTGGTGCAATTGAGTCGCCGCCTTTTGCAAAGCGATCCGCCGCCAAATGAGGCGGCCGCGTTTACCAAATTTCTCGCCAAACGCAATGGCGACACCAGCGACACGACTGTGCGCGGGTTGCTGCATTTGATGATGAGTTCGCCGCTTTACCAACTGACATGAGCAATCTACCGACTCTGCAAACGCGCCGGAAATTTCTGCGCACTTCCGCCCTCGGCGCAGCAGCAAGCTGGACGCTGCCGGTCTTCATCGAAAAAACATTTTTCGCCCTCAACGCCATGGCAGCCGAGGGGCGGACGCAAACAACAACGGGCAAGGACGGAACCATTCTGGTGGTGCTTCAGCTCGCCGGCGGCAACGACGGATTGAACACCGTGATTCCATTTGCGGACGACGCCTATCATCGCGTGCGACCGAGGCTGGCGATCCCGGCGGACAAAGTTTTGGCGCTCGATTCCTACGTTGGCCTCAATCCCAAGCTAACGAATCTTAAATCGATGCACGACGCGGGCGAGCTGGCAATCGTGCAGGGCGTCGGCTATCCGAATCCGAACCGGTCCCATTTTCGCTCAACTGAAATCTGGCAAACCGCTTCCGACTCGAATCGCAACGAAAGCGACGGCTGGATCGGACGTTACTTCGATAATTGTTGCAGCGGAGCGGACCCGACAGTCGGTCTGGCAATTGGCGATCAATCGCCGCAGGCTTTTTCCGCCAAAATTCCGACGGGCGTTACTCTTTCGCGTCCGGAACAATTTCGCTGGAAGGCTTCTGCCGGCGCGGATGGCAAACCGCTCACCGAGGAAGAAGCGTTTTATCGCCAGTTGATCGGCGACGATGCGCCGCCCGCGGGCGCGACCGAAGGCAACAGCATCGCGGCCTTGCCCGGTAAAACGAATAACGAATCGAGCACGGAAGATTTTCTGCGCCGTACCGCGCTCGATGCGCAATTGAGCTCGGACAAAATTTTGGCGATCGCGCGCAAATACAAATCGAATGTCCCATACCCGCCGAGCCCGCTGGGCGCGAGTTTGAATTTGATCGCGCGCATGATCGCGGGCGGTTTGCCGACGCGCGTTTATTACGCGAGCCAGGGCGGATTCGACACCCACGCCGGCCAGATTAATTCGCACGACCGGCTGATGGGCGTGATCAATGATTCGCTCGCGGCTTTCGTAGCGGATTTGAAGCAACAGGGAAATTTCGAGCGCGTGCTGCTGATGACCTTTAGCGAATTTGGCCGGCGAGTGGCGGAAAATGCCAACAACGGCACCGACCACGGCACAGCCGCGCCGATGTTTTTGCTCGGCGGCAAAGTGAAGCCGGGATTGTTTGGAAAATATCCGAGCCTGACCGATCTCGATAACGGCGACCTGAAGTTCAACACAGATTTCCGCAGCGTTTATGCGAGCGTGTTGGAAAATTGGCTGCGGGCGCCGAGTCAGGTCGTGCTCGGGAAAAAGTTTTCGACTCTGCCGATTGTTTAATTGTAACGACGCCGCTCTGCCTGCAGTTGACGCGCTTTACGGCGACAGCGCGCCGTCACTACAGCAGCTCTTCCAATATTCGCCGCCAATTTCGATAGAGAATTTTCTCGATTTGTTCGTCCTCAAAACCGCGCTCGATCAATTTGCGCGTTAAATTTCCGGCGTGCGCGTGCGTCGTCAGCTCGGGAATAAAATGAAGCGGACGAACCCTCTGCTGAAATTTTGTCAATTTCTCTTCCGGCCATTGGCGAAAAATAAATTCACAAAAATCAAAGCCGATGGCGACGCCATCGATTCCAATCAAGCCAATCATGTGCTCGATATGATCGACGTAGCGATCGAGAGTCGTTCCCTCCTTTTTCGGGCTAACGAGAATTGAATTTACGCCGATGACGCCACCGCGCTGGCCGACCGCGCGAATTTGTTCGTCGCTCAAATTGCGCTCGATGTCGTAGAACCTGCGGGCGTTGCTGTGCGTAACAATTGGCGGTTTTTTAGTGAGCTGAAGGATTTCGTCGAAGCCGGCGGGATTAATGTGCGCCAGATCGAGAATGATGCCGAGGCGTTCGCACTCACTTACAAGGTCGCGCCCGAATTCGGTCAGCCCTTCCGGTGACGAACCGCTGGCAGCGAAAATGCCGCCATGCGCCGCGGCGTTCTTGCGCGCGTGAGTCAGGCCAATAATACGCACGCCCAGTTCATAGAAGACGCGCAATAAATCGGGATCGTCCCCCAGCGGTTCCGCTCCTTCCATCGCGAGCACGATGGCGATTTTGTTCGCGGCGCGCGCAGCCTCGATCTCGCGGAAGGAACGGCAAATGGCGAAATGCGGAGAATTTTCCACTTCTACGCACAAGCGCGCGACCTGGTCGAGCCCAACGCGCAAGCCATCGTTCGGAAGATAGCGATCTTCGATGTAAATCGCGGCCGCGATTAAGCCAATTTCACCCTGCTTAAGTTCCGTTAGGAAATCATTTGCGAGCACGTCCTTACGCTGCCGCTTCTCATAAAGGTCCATCGGAAGATCGAAATGGAGATCGATGATTCCGGCCGACTGCAAACGCGCGACGCGCTCGGCAATTGTTTCGGAATTTTTCATCGCGCCCGCCGCGGAAAAAACAACGCGATCAGAACGAGCAGCCAGATCGCGCTCAGCGGGACAACACCGGGAATCCAAAGCTGATAGCGCGTGGTCAGACCGAAGCCAAGCAAACAGTAGGCGGCGGTGATAGCGATTGCGCCCAGAACAAGAGTCGAGCGCAGCATTTTCACCGCGAACCAGGCCGAAGCCGCGACCAAGCAAAGAAACACGCAATCGAAAATCACACTTACGCGACGAAAATATTGCCTCGATTGCAGCGTCGCGATGGTAGCGGCGGACCTGGTCGAGCGCTTCGGCGACCCCCTCGGGTGCGCACCAGCACAGCTTCATCGCGCAGACTATCGAGCGGCGAATGCTGGCCGGCGGGATGTTGCTGCGCGAGCAGAAGCAGCTCGTTCAAAGTATAGTGGCGCGCGAGGTGAGAAGCGTTCGGGTTCACCAGCAGCGAGCCGTCGCTTTCAATCGGAATGCGTTGTCCATTTGGCAAACGGATGTGCGAGCCGAGATCGATCTCCACCTCGGTCATCGGAATGCGCGCCCACGTCAGAAAAACGTGCAGCGCAAACGCCGGAATGACTTCGCCGCGGTATTGAAAAAGCAGCGGCACGTGCGCTTCGGCTAATTTTTCCTCTGGGAAATTCAAATAGCCGAGGCTGGAAATAAGGCGCATCTCCTCATCGGGCTGGTGCGCGATTCCCGAAAACGCCGGCAGGTCGCCGCGGCGCCCATGCACGCGCGTGAAGTTGGGAATATCCGGCACTGGCAGATCGGGGTCGGGCTCGCTCGTCAACTCCGCGGCGAGAATCAGTTTCGGCACTCGCATCGCCTGATCGAGAAAAATCTGCTCCTGATCCCGCTCGCGCTCGCGCCATCGCAGGAGTGGTTCGATCGCGACCACCGTCGGTTTAAAATCGAGAATCGACTGCAGAAACAACGCGAACTCGAGCGGCGAAGCTTCGCTCGGAACGCCGCGCAACGGTTTGTTGGTATTTTGCGAGAGCGATTCCCGCGCGATCTCGACCACCGTCAGCGGAACCGGCGCGCCCGACACTTTGCTGTTTTGCAAAAGCCAGGTGACGAAAAATTCGTCCGCCCGCCGAGTATGCTGATCCCGGGCGAGCAAAATCGCCACCAGCAAAACGACGGCGGCGAGGAGAATCCGCTGCATCGGGGTATGAAATAGTGGCGAGTGACAAGTGACAAGTGATGAGTTGCACCCGCACTTTTTCTCTCGCGGGGTTCGGCGGCCTATTTTGAAAGCTCGAGCATGCGCCGAATCGGCAGCTCGGCGCGCGCGCGCAGCGGTTCCGGCAGAATGATCTCCGGTTCCAGATCGCGCAAGGCGTCGAACGCTTTCTCCAGCGTGTTCATTTTCATGAAACGACATTCGGCACAGGCGCAATTTTCCGTCGGCCCCGGCACAAAGGTCTTGTTAGGAATTTCCTTTTGTAGACGGTGCAGCATGCCGGCTTCAGTGACGATGATGATGGTGTCGGCCGGCGAATTTTTGCAATACGTCACCATTTTTTCGGTGGAGCAAACTTCATCCGCCAGCAGCCGCACCGCGGTGACGCACTCTGGATGCGCGACCAAAGGCGCGCCCGGATGTTCCCGGCGGATTTTCGCAATGCTGCGCGCGGTGAACTCGACGTGCACGTAACAGTTTCCCTGCCATAAATCCATTTTGCGTCCGGTGCGCTCCATCACCCACGCGCCCAAATTTTGGTCCGGCACGAAAAGAATGTTTCGATCGACCGGCGCTGCCCGGACGATTTTCTCGGCGTTGCCACTGGTGCAAATGACGTCGCTGAGCGCTTTCACGCCCGCGCTGCAATTGATGTAAGCGATGACGTAATAATTCTTGTCCGCGTGCTTTTTCAAAAACGAAGCCAGCGCCGGCGGCGGACATGATTCTGAGAGGGAACAACCCGCATCGAGATCGGGCAGAATCACGCGTTTTTTCGGATTAATAATTTTGGCGGTTTCCGCCATGAAATGAACGCCGCAAAACAGGATCACGTCGGCGTCCGTTTCCGCCGCCTTGTAGCTCAGGCCTAACGAGTCCCCGACGAAATCGGCCGCATCCTGAATTTCCGGCACCTGATAATTGTGCGCGAGGATAACGGCGTTGCGCTCGCGCTTTAGCTCCGCGATGTCGGCCGCCAAATCGACGCTGTAGTTTACACCTGCGCTGACCACGGAATAATATCGACGCAGCGAAAGGATGCACAAATGAGCGAGTATCGATTCGGTTTCATCGGCGCGGGAAAATTGGCCGGCTCGGTTATTCGCGGGCTGATGCTGAAAAAGTTTTGCGCGCCAAAAGAAGTCGTCGCGAGCGAGCCGAATGCGGAGGCGCGCGCGCAGCTTGAAAGAGAAGCGGGAATTTGTTTCACCGCTGAGAACGCGGAGGTCGCAGAGAAGACTGAAATTGTTTTCCTGGGACTCAAACCGCAAATGGTGCTGCCGGTTTTGCGCGAGTTGGGCGAGACGGTGAAAGAGAAACTGGTGGTTTCGTTCGCGGCTGGAATTCGTATCGCGCAAATGGAAACGGCGTCGCCGGCGCGGATCATGCGCGTGCTGACGAATACGCCGAGCGCGATCGCGCAGGCGGCGAGCGCGTTTGCCAGCGGAGCGCGCGCGACCGAGAGCGATCGCGAGAAAATTCGCGCGATGTTTGGCGCGATCGGAACGGTGGTTGAAGTTAACGATTCACAGATTGACGCCGTCACCGCGCTTTCGGGGAGCGGCCCGGCGTTTGTTTACGCAATGATTGAGGCGCTCGCAGTCGGCGGCGAAGAAATGGGTCTGAGCGCAGAAGCGGCGCTGAAACTGGCGGCGCAAACCGCGCGCGGCGCGTCAGAGATGATGATCACGAGCGGGAAGTCGCCCGCGGAATTAATCAAGATGGTGGCGACGCCGGGCGGAACGACCGCGGCCGGTCTGCGGGTAATGGAAGAACGCAAAACGGCAGAGGGAATCGCCGCCGCCATCGAAGCGGCGACAACGCGCGGACAGGAAATGGCGCGCGAAAATTCCTAGGCCGCAATGGCCACGCTAGACCGCTGTATCACTTTAAGGCTAGAGCAGAGCAGCAGAGCGACAACCTCGCGATCAATCCCGTCTTTCGTCACCTCCGATCCTATACGTGACTCACGTATAGCATCAGGACTCACGAAGTATCCGGTACAGGTCACGTCACTAGTTCCCTGTACCACTTGAACGTATCGCGGCTGTGAGCTGCGCAGGAGAAATTCTGGGAGCGCACGCGCCTCGCGTCCTGGCGATGGCGCCCCCGCGATCGCGAACTTTTCAGGGACGCACCCTTGAGCTAGCGAGGAAGAAAAAATTCGCGCGTGCGCTCCCCAGACTGCGCTTCAGGCGTGCTCGCTAACCAGTCTCGGATACAGTGCAATCCCCATCCCTCCGCCGCCTGCAATGCTATACGTGATTCACGTGTAGCATCCTGACTCACGAAGCATCCGATACAGGTCACGTCACCAGTTCCCTGTATCACTTGAACGTATCGCGGCTGTGAGCTGCGCAGGAGAAATTCTGGGAGCGCAGGCGCCTCGCGTACTGGCGATGGCACCCCGCCATCGCGAACTTTTTCTTCCTCGGTAACTCTGGATAATGTCGCCTCCCGCAGGAAAAGTTCGTGATGGTTGAAAACCATCGCCAGCACGCTGCAAGCGTGCGCTCCCCGGAAACGCTCGTCGCGACACTATACATTCATGTGATGCAGGGAACTAAACTAGCACCCTGTATCGCTTAAAAGGTTGAAAGGAGAGCGACAACGTCGTGATCAATCCCGCGCTCCGCCACCTCCGATGTTATACGTGACTCACGTATAGCGTCCTGAATCACGAAGCCTTCTGATGCAGGTGACGAGTTCTGTGCCAGCGGGTTTTAAACCACGCTGGGCGCACAAGTTTCAGACCGGTGTTCCGATCGACCGCGAAATAAAACATCGGCCACGTCGCGCACATATTGTTCGTCGGTCAGACCTTCGATTGTCTCCGCGGGATACGGCACCAATTGTTTAAGATAATCGGCCAGCTCGCGAAAAAGATGGAGCCGTTTGTCGGGATCGAAATCCTGCCGGCGAGTAATGGCGTCGATGATGGCGGCAGCTAGACGCGGCGAAATGCGCTGGCGCAAACGCGCCGCCAGATGCACATGGTCGCGCAGGGAATTCCATTTGCCGGCGGCGAGCTGATCCAAATCCGGCTCGGCCATCGCTGGATGACGCACGACGATGGTTTGCGCAGCGAGATCGCCCAGCCGTTGTGAACGCCGGCTGCAGAGACAGGCAATTCCGCCGACCGCATAGAACGCCGGCAACATATCGATGGCGCGAAGCAAATTGCGCACAATCACCTGGCTCACGCTCAGTTTGAGCCCGCGCGCATCGAGCACCCGCAATTGCAGCAACCGTTTCCCAACCGTTTGCCCGCGCCAAAACCATTCGGTAAAAATTCCGTAGCCGATCGAGACGACGAAGTAAGCAAGCGTTTGCGCCGCGAGCGCGACATCGGCGCTGAGAATTCCGAGCAACCCGACGACGACTCGCAGCCCAGTGACGATGGCGATGATGCAAGCGAGATCGACGGCGAAAGCGAGAAAGCGCGCCAACGGACTGGCGAGAAGAAAGGAAAAGACAATTCCTTCCGGAGTCGCGAGTTGAAGGCGATCAAAGCGTTCGCGTAACATCGGATGATGGAAGTTTTGCCGGACGCGCGAGAAAAAAGAGCAATAGGAAAAATTCGACGACGCCGAACCCGATCTTGAGCGGATACGGAAGGACCGGTTGATGCCATTGGGAAAAGAAGGCTTCGACCAAACCCGACCAGACGAGCAGAAAAGCGAAACCGACGACGAGCAAAACGAGGTCGGGCGCGGCGGCGCGCAAGCGGTCCGGGAAAGCGGCGGGGTTTTTCCAGCCAAGCAGTGCGCCGCCGAGGACCAGGCCGGCCTGGCCGGAGATGAGGAGCGCGGGAATTTCCGCCGCGCCGTGCGGCAGAAGCCAGGCTAACAAGAATTGGGATTGGCCAGCGCCGATGTAATCAAACGCGACCGCGCCGAGAGTGATGCCGTTGTAAAACAACAGCAGGACGGTGCCCAGGCCGGCGCTGATCCCGGCCGATAGAGTAAAAATGGAAAGGCGAATGTTGTGCGACATGAGCATGGCGGAGAATTCCGATTGCCGGCCGGCAATGCTTTCACTCCGGCCGCTTTCTTCGCGGGCGACGCGTTTGGCCGGATCACCCTGCAAATGCGAGAACGGCATCAGCACTGGCTTGGCCGTCGGGTCGATGCACAAAAATATTCCGCCGAGAAACGCGCCGCTAAAAAAGATCGCGCTGGCGAGAGCGAAGGCCGCGAGATGGCGCTGAAAGGCGGCCGGAAATCCAAACCAGAAAATGCGCAGCGGGTTTGGGCGCGGGCGGCTTTCGCGCGTTTCGTGGATTTCGCCGTAGGCGCGGGCCACGATCGATTCGAGATAGCGGCAGATTTCCGGCTCGAACGCGAAGGTCGTCAGGCGCGCCAGATCGGCGGAAGTTTTTTGGTAAAGAAAATGAAAGCGCTCGATCTCAGCTAACGACATCTGAGCATGAGGATCGGCTTCGATGCGCGAGAGTTTTTTCTCCAGTTCGCGCCAGGATGGCCGCTCGGCCGCGACGAAACGCGGAACGTCGATAATCATAAAAGCTGGCGTTGTTTCACCCGCAAATAGCGGCTGACTGTTTCGCTGGCGAACTGTTCCGCTGGCAGAAGCGCGAACTCGACGCGGTTGCGCTGCAATTGTTTTTGCAAATGCTCCAGCTCGCGCCAGAGCAGGTGGCCGCCCAGTTTGCGATAGATTTCATCCGGTTGCTCGATCGCGCCGGAAAAAAGCGGCGCGGCCTCGGGCGGACGCACCATTTCGGCGATGACAATGTGCTGGCGAGTGAGCAGCGAAACGTGCCGGCTGAAATTTTCCGCCAGCGCCGGATCATCGAGCGCGCTCAAAAAAATGAGAAGAGCGCGGCGGCGCAAACGCAACCGCAAAAAAGTGAAGAGGTCCTCGAAGTCGGGCGTGACTCTCTCGGGTTGCAAAGTGTAGAGGGCGTCGCGGCAGACGTTGTAATGGGCTTTGCCATTTTTCGCGCGGATAAAACTGTGCACGCGATCGCTGAAAGTAACGAGACCGAAGAGATCGTTTTGCCGCGCCGCCGCCAGAGAAAGAATGAGCGCGGAATTAATGAAGCGCTCGAGCGCCGGTGTGCCGCCCGCAAAACGCGCGCTTAATCGCGAGCAATCGACCAGTACATAAACTTCCTGGGTGCGCTCGATTTGAAAAACTTTGGTGACGAGATGACCGCGCTTGGCGGTCGCTTTCCAGTGGACCTCGTCAGCGCCATCGCCCGGAATGTATTCGCGCAATTTTTCAAACTCGCGGCCTTTACCGACCTGGCGGTACTGGCGAATGCCGAAGGCGCCGCGGCGAAGAAAGAGGGCGGCGAAATTGCGACGCTCGCTCAGTAAATCCGGATAAACGCGAAACTCGGTCTGGAGCGGAAACGCGCGACGGAAATTCCAGAAACCCAGACGCGACGACGTTTGCACAAAACAATTTTGCAGGAGAAACCGACCGCGCTGCGCGGGCTTGCAGGCAATTGTGTGAGTTTGCTGACCGGGCTGCTCAAATTTGAAAACACATCGCGTTTCGGCCGCGCCAATTTCCTCCGGAAACGGAAAGCCGGCCAGAAATTCGGCTGCGCCGCTGCCTTCAAAAATAAAACGAATGCTGAATTTCCCCTCGCGGTTTTTCGAAAGACGCATCGACTCCGGCGTGGCCAGACGGACGTTGGAAAACTTCGGCGCAAACAAAACCGCGTCCGAAATAGCGAGCAGAACGGCGGCGATGATGAGGATGAGCGCGTGCAGAAGCAGCGAGGGCGCTAATCCAGGAATCGTTAGGGCCGGCAGCACGATGAGCGTTGCCAGCAAAACCAGCCGCCCGCGCGGCGAAATCATCGTGGCACTCCCACTTCTTCCAGCACGCGCGCGACCACTTCCGCAATGGTCAGGCCTTCCACCTCAAATTCCGGACGCAAAATCAGGCGATGGCCGAGCACCGGCAACGCCAGAGCTTTGACATCGTCCGGCGTAACAAAATCGCGGCTATCCATCGCTGCGCGGACGCGACCGGCGAGCAGAAGCGCCTGCGTTGCCCGCGGCCCCGCGCCCACCAGCACAGTTTCGTGCGTGCGAGTGGCGCGCACCACCGACAGGATGTAGTCGATTAACTCCGCGCGCACTGTGATGGCATCGAAATCGCGCCGGCACGCCGCCAGGTCCTCCGCCGAAAGAACCTGCGCCACCGCGCCACTTTCCAGCACCGCTTCCGGCGCGCGATCATGCTCGAGCATTTGTTGCGCAAGCTGGCGCTCCTCCTCTTTTTCCGGTGGCCGCATTTCGATTTTCAAGAGAAACCGATCTTTCTGCGCTTCCGGCAATGGATAGGTCCCTTCGTATTCGACCGGATTTTGGGTCGCGAAAACAGTGAAGTTTGGCGAGAGCGGATGGGTCTCTCGATCGATCGTCACTTTGCGTTCCTGCATCGCCTGCAAAAGCGCCGATTGCGTTTTTGCCGGCGCGCGATTGATCTCATCCGCCAGCAGAAAAGTAGTGAAGACCGGGCCGCGCACGAGCGTAAATTCGTTCCGCTGCAGATTGAAAACATTGGTGCCGGTGATGTCGGCCGGCATGAGATCGGGAGTGAATTGAATGCGCTCGAACTCGGCGCCCAGCACGCGCGCGAGCGTGCGCACGAGTAACGTTTTGGCGACGCCGGGCACGCCTTCCACCAGCGCGTGCTGGTTGGTGAAAATCGCCAGCAGCGCCGAATCGATCACCCCCTGCTGGCCGATGATGACTTTGCTCACTTCCGCCCGGGCGCGGCTCAGGATGGAATTTAAGTTTTTCGTGTCCATTTCTCGTTAGTTATTTCAGTTAACGCGCAATACCGACCGACTAGATCGCTGCCTTCTTTTTGTTCGGTGAAAAGGGTTTCCGCGCGCGCGATTTTCTCCTGTTGCCGCCGGCTGGCGCTGCTTTTCCATTCCCGCAGGCAGACTGCCAGCAAATCGCGCCGGGGAATATTGCGGCGCAAAAGATTAATCAAGCCATCGAAACTTTGCTTTCCGCTCACCGCAATTTCACTGCTGACATTGCTGGGAGCGGGAACGAGACGCGCGGAATTTTTCCAGCAGACCAAAGCCGCCACTAGCGCGAGGCCGAGAAACAAACCGCCGAGGCCGTGGCGGCGAATCAAGGTCGCGACTCCCGGCTCCTCCATCACGCCAAGATGCGTTTCATCAAAAATGAATTGATCC
>DAIOVO010000031.1:25253-30489 GCA_036758965.1 Chthoniobacterales bacterium | reverse complement strand
TCGAGGTAGAGCCGCCCGATCCTGATCCCGCTCGCGGAAGGCTCCGCGGCTACGGCGCTCCGGTAGCGGGCGGCAAACCCTTCCTGCAGTAGGTCCATCCCTTGAACCAAATGGGGAATGTCTTTGGCCATGGGTCCGACGGTATCGAGATGCTTCGGAGAGATAGGGAAGACACCTTTGGTGGAAACGAGCCCGTAAGTCGTCTTCAAACCCAAGACGCCGCAGCAAGCGGCCGGAATACGGATGGATCCGCCGGTATCCGTACCAAAGGCGATGTCGGCCATCCCGTCGGCGACTGCTACCGCCGAACCGCTCGACGAACCTCCCGGGATGAATTTATGTTTCCCGTCCAGCCGATTCACCGAGGTACCAAAGTAACGATTCGTCCCGGAAACCGTCACAGCGAATTCTGTAAGATTTGTTTTCCCCACGATCGGCACACCGCGCGCCCGTGCCAGGGCCAAGCACTCCGCATCCTCGGTAGCCGGCGGATTGTTCTTGGACAAATATTGCGAACCCGCACTGGTCACCTGGCCCTTGATGTCGATGAGATCTTTCACGGCCAGGCGCAGCTGATTGCTGTTCTCCGGCGGCGTGTAGGAAATGAAGGCCCGATCGCGCGTCACCGCATGCGAGTGCAGCGGGATGGTTGAACAACTACTCAGCCAGGGCAGCAACAGCAGCCCGGACAGGGTGGACCGGGCGATGCAGCGTCGGCGATTTTTCATTGCGTTACTGCATCATGTCCCCGCCCTTCGTCAATCCCCCGATCGTTCCGACAACTCATCGCCGCGTTTCAGCGCAGTCCGTCGGCAAAAACCACTATCGCCGAATTTCGAGGGATATCGAAGGTTTGAAAGGCCACCAACGTTCCTATTTTACCCATGGAACTATGACAAACTTCCGAATCCTCTCTGGGTTTGTAATCAAGAAATGGGGGTTTGCTATCATTAGCTGTCCTTAGCTATTGCTTATTTACCAATGGTTTGCGCCGATGGGTCTTTAGCTGTGATTTGCTCCAATTTGCCACGTTTTTGAGTTAGCGGGTAGAAAGGGCGGGCAGAAAACGATTCTGTCATCGAGCAATCGACTCGCGCCGCCTCACCTGAAATCTGTCGCGCAGTTCGCGCCTCGCGCGTCACCGACGCATTAGTCGTCCCGGAACCGGAAACGTTCAACTTTATTCGACGCTGCCATTGCCGGTCGTGAGCGCTTCCTCGACGATGCGAATGAATCAATTACACTCAAATTGTGCACCGAGCTAACCAATCTCATTTTCAGCATTCACACGATTTCGTTCACGATTTCGCGGCGGCGGAGAAGCGCACCCGCATCGTGATTGCGATCACTGGTGCCATGATGGTGCTGGAAATCACGACCGGCATTCTCTCGCACTCAATGGCGTTGCTGGCCGACGGGTGGCACATGAGCACGCACGTGATTGCATTTCTCATCACGGCGATCGCTTACCATTTCACCCGGCGGCATGCGTCAGACGCGCGGTTCAGTTTCGGCACGGGCAAGGTCGGCGTCCTCGGCGGATTCGCGAGCGCAGTCGTCCTTTCGGTTGTCGCCTTACTGATGGCCGGTGAGTCCGTTCGCCGCATCTTTTCGCCGCTATCGATTCACTTTAACGAAGCAATTAGCATTGCCTGCGTTGGGTTGGCCGTGAATCTCACATGCGCTTTTCTTCTTAAGGGCGGGCACGCTCACCAACATTCTGGCCATGAGAGTGAACACGGTTCGCATCACCAGGGACACCACGATCTAAATCTACGTGCCGCGTATCTTCACGTCCTTGCCGACGCCTTCACAACTCTGCTCGCCATCATCGCCCTAACTTCCGGAAAATTTTTCGGATGGGCGTGGCTCGATCCTGTGGTGGGTATCATCGGAAGCGGTGTTGTGTTCTCGTGGGCGTATTCATTACTCCGTGACACATGCGGTATTCTGCTGGATCGCACTCCCGCGAACTCGGATTTACCCGAAGAGATCCGGCGCGCCGTGGAAGCGGATGGTGATTCAGTTGTTACAGACTTGCACGTCTGGCAAGTGGGCACTGGAAAATTCGCGGCGATTGTTTCGATCGTCGCTCATGAACCGAAATCGTGTGACGAATACCGTAGACTGCTCGCGGAACACGAGGAGTTAGTACACGCCACGATCGAAACGCAGGAGTGCCGCGATCACGAACTTTCGCCCGCAGTAGCTTAATCGAAAGCGACCTGGTGATTCTCCGCATTTACCCTGCCAATATGCCGAGAGGAACAGGCATGGCCGAATCCACACGCGACGCGGCGATTACCTTTTCGCCAGAGCGGAAGGCTGATGTCCACGCTGCGCTTTGGCTCACCTACATCACGATCGGCTGGATGACGATCGAAGGAGCGGCGTCATTGCTCCTGGGGTGGGCATCGAAGAGTTTATTGCTCGAAGCTTTCGGCATCGACAGCATTGTAGAACTGTTCAGCGCCGGCGTTCTCTTGTGGCGGCTGAAAGTGGAGGCGAGCGGCCTTGCCGATGAGACGCGAGTGGAAGTGGTGGAAGGCCGTGCCGCTCGCTGGGTCGGTTACTCGCTTTACGCCCTCGTTATCTATGTGCTCTTCAATTCGTTCGTCGGATTATTCGTAGTTGAACGCGTAACCGACACCCATGAGAGCGTGTGGGGAATTGTAATCGGATTGGTTGCGAAAGTCGGCATGCCCGTCCTTGCTGGTTACAAATTACGAGTCGCAGCGCGGTTGAATTCGCGCGCTCTGCGCGCCGATGCGATGGAAGCGATCACGTGCGGCTATCTATCCATTGTCCTTATCGTAGGTCTCGCTGCAACGAGAGTGCTTGGCTGGTGGTGGCTGGATAGCATCGCCGCACTGGCACTCATTCCTTTTCTGATCAAGGAAGGACATGCGGCAATCAGGGGTGACGATTGTTGCTGTTGAAAGACTGAATGACGCAGGTTCTCCCTGCGCGACGGTTACTTTGCCGTGATCGAGAAACTGGTCTGGCCCTTCCCCGCTAGGCCATCGAACGAAAGTGTCGCATTCCAATCGCCCGCCATGCCGATGTTGATATGAGCACGGTAGCGTCCGGTCGCCGCTGTCCGCTCGATCGTTGCGCCCGAGTGCATCACCATGGAGGCCATGTTCATGTCGGTCGCGAATTTCACCTTGCCGGCATCGACCCGTTGACCAGTCGCGTTGCGAACTTCGATCAAAATGTCGTTGTCGCCTTTGTGCAGCTCTTCTTGCGCTGCGATCAAACTAATCGTTAGGCCGCTCACGGTTTGGGTCGCGAACGGCGGTCGGGGAATTTCGCCGCCTCCACCGCTCCTGTATTTACGCCAGACCAATCCGCCGCCATAAATCGCGGCGAAAAGCAACACGAGCGCGATCGCAATGGCAGCGACACGTTTGCCGTTCTTCGATTTCGTCAGCCCGGCGATTGGAGCGGGAGGCAGCCGGTCTTCATCCTCGTCCACCATTTCCAGCCCGCGCCTTTTCCAGAGAAAATAGATCACGGGATAAATCAGAAGCTCGAGGCCCGCGCTCGTGACCACGCCGCCGATCATCGGCGCGGCAATCCGTTTCATCGCGTCGGCGCCGGCTTGAGTGACCGGCGACCACATGATCGGCATCAGGCCGAATAAAATTGCGCAGACCGTCATGATTTTCGGGCGAATCCGCTGCACCGCGCCTTCTTTGACCGCGTTGTGCAAATCAGCGGTCGTTTCCATTTTGCCGCGGGCGCGATGCGCTTCCCAAGCGTGATCGAGATAGAGCAGCATGACCACGCCGGTCTCCGCGTCGAGACCGGCGAGCGCGATGAGACCGACCCAGACTGCGACGCTCATATTGTACCCGAGCAGGTAAAGGAACCAAAACGCCCCGATCAAGGAGAACGGCACCGCCAACAGGACGATGAAGGTTTTCACCAACGATTTCGTGTTCAGGTAAAGCAGCAGAAAAATAATCAGAAGGGTGAGCGGGACGACGATCTTGAGACGCTGCTCGGCCTGCTTGAGATACTGAAACTGCCCGGCCCATTCGATGTAGTAACCGGGTGGAAATTGCACCTGCTCCCGAATCCGCTCGGCCGCTTTGCGCACGTAGCCGTCGATATCGCTTGTCGTTAGGTCGACGAAAACGAAGCCGACCAGCTGTCCGCCCTCGCTCCGGATCGAAGGCGGCCCGGTCGTGTAATGGATATCGGCGAGCAACTCGATTGGCACTTGCGCGCCGGTCGGAGTTGGAACCAGCACCCGCTTGAGCGAAGCGAGGTCCTGCCGGAAATCGCGCGCATAACGAGCGTTCACCGGATAGCGTTCGCGGCCTTCCACCGTGGTCGTGATCGTCTTGCCACCGATCGCCGTTTCCACTACGTCGTTCACGTCGCCGACCGTTAGCCCATAGCGCGCCGCTGCTTCGCGATTGACGGTGAAATCGAGAAAATATCCGCCAGTCGTCCGCTCCGCGAAAACGCTTCGGGTATCGGGCAAATCGCTCAGCGCGCCCTCGATTTGAATTCCGAGTTTCTGGATTCCGTCGAGCTTCGGCCCGAAAACTTTCACCCCGAGTACGCTCCGAAAGCCGGTCGTCAACATTTCGGTCCGCGTCTGAATCGGCATCCAGAAAATGTTCGCCATGCCGGGCGTTTTCATGGTCGCGTTCATCTCCGCGATCAGTTTTTCCCACGTCATTCCTTGCCGCCATTGATCGAACGGTTTGAAAGTGACGATCGTTTCAAACATCGAGAGCGGCGCTGGATCAGTCGGTGTTTCCGCCTGTCCGGCCTTTCCAAAAACTCTCTCGACCTCCGGAAATTGTCTCAGCTTCCGATCCTGGATTTGCAGAATTTTTGTCGCCTCCGTGATCGACATTCCGGGAATGGCGGTCGGCATGAAGAGCAACGTGCCTTCATTCAACGGCGGCATGAATTCCTTGCCCAGCCTGACGAATGGAAAAATCGTCACCGCGAGCAGGAACAGGGCGCAGATGATCGTGAACCAGCGGTAACGCAGAACGAAATTGAAGAGCGGCTGGTAAGCCCAGATCAAAAATCGGTTCACCGGATTTTTGATTTCCGGCGTGATCTTGCCGCGAATGAGCAGGGTCATCATCACCGGCACGAGGGTGATCCCGAGCAACGCCGCGAAAAACATCGAGAACGTTTTGGTGTAAGCGAGCGGCTTGAAGAGCCGGCCTTCCTGCGCGGTCAGCGAGAAGACCGGAATGAAGCT
>DAIOVO010000031.1:2649-25243 GCA_036758965.1 Chthoniobacterales bacterium | reverse complement strand
GTGATGACGAGGAGCGAAAAAAAGAGCGGACGCCCGACCGATTTCGCTGCCGCAATAATTGCGTCCACGCGTTCGCGTTTGTCCGGTTCGCGCTGGTTTTCGTCGCGGAAATGTTCGAGCGCCTTGTGCGCATTCTCGATCATGATGATGGCCGCATCGACCATCGCGCCGATCGCAATCGCGATCCCGCCTAACGACATAATGTTGCTCGTTAGGCCCATGTAAAACATCGGCACGAAGGCGAGAAGGATCGCGATCGGCAGTGTGATGATCGCGACCAGTGCGGAGCGGACGTGCCAGAGAAAAATCAGACAGACGAGCGCGACGACGATGCTTTCCTCGATCAGCTTTTCGCGCAGCGTCGCGATCGCGCGATTGATCAAATTGCTCCGGTCGTAGGTCGGAACGATCCGCACGCCATCCGGCAGCGACGGCTTGATTTGCTCGATCTTCTTTTTCACGCCGTCGATCACGTTGAGCGCGTTCTCGCCGTAACGCATGACGACGATCCCGCCGACGGTTTCGCCTTGTCCGTTGAGATCGAGCGCGCCGCGCCGGATGTCGGGACCCCGGTGGACTTTGGCCACGCCGTTGTCCATTTTCAGGACGATGTCTTCGATATCCTTGACGCTTTTGATGTAACCGCGGCCGCGCACGTAATACTCGGTCGTTGCGACCTCGAAGGTGCGACCACCCACATCGCTATTGCTCGCTTTGATTTGCCTAACGACATCGCTGAGCGGGATGTGATAGGCGACCAGCGCGTTGGGATCGAGATCGACTTGGTATTGCTTCACGAAGCCGCCGACCGGCGCGACTTCGGATACGCCTTTCACCGATTCGAGCACGTAACGCAGGTTCCAATCCTGAATCGAACGAAGCTCGGCGAGATTATGTTTGCCGCTGTCATCGACGAGCGCGTATTCATAGACCCAGCCGACGCCGGTGGCATCGGGACCGATCACCGGATTTGCGTCCTTCGGCAGTGAGCCGCGGAGGGAATTCAGATATTCGATCACGCGCGACCGCGCCCAATAAATGTTGGTGCCGTCTTCGAAGATGACGTAAACAAACGACTTCCCGAACATCGATTCGCCGCGAACGAATTTTACTTTCGGCGCAGCGAGAAAGAGCGTGGAGATCGGGTAGGTGACCTGATCTTCCACGAGATCGGGCGAACGTCCTTCCCAATCCGTGTAAACGATCACCTGCACATCGCTCAGGTCGGGGATGGCATCGAGCGGCACGTGCTTGATCCCGTAGAATCCAGCGGCGATCGCGAAAGACGCGAAAATGATAACGAGGAATTTGTTCCTTGCGCTCGCTTCGATGATGCGCTCGATCATCGATTCGTCTCGGCTGGGCTGTTCGCCGGCGGCTCGAAATCTTTCAGAGCGCCTTGCACTTTGGATTCGGCGTCGATCAGGAAATTCGCGCTCGCGACCACTCGTTCCCCTTCCGTGAGGCCCGACTTCACGACGTAATCGTTTCCGAAAACTTCGCCTAACTCGACGATGCGCGGCTCCAGCTTGCCGCCGCCTTTATCGACAAACGCGATGTTACGCGCGCCGGTCGGCATCACTGCGCTGACTGGAATCGTTAGGCCAACGCCCATCTTCATTTGCAGTTCGACGTTGGCGTACATGCCCGGTTGGAGGCGGAAGTCCGAATTGGGAATATCGATTCGCACTTTCGAGGTCCGTTTCGCCGGATCGAGAAACGGATTGATCAGCGCGATCTGACCTTCGAATTTTTCGCCGGGATAGGAGTTGGTCGTGACCGTGATTTTTTGGCCTTGTTTGAGCATCGAGAGCTCGGTCTCGTAGAAATCCGCCAAGACCCAGACGACCGATAAATCCGCGATCTCGACCAGACGCTGACCAATGCCGACACCCGCTCCTTGTTTCACCGGCACGTCTTGAACGACACCGCGGAAAGGAGAACGCAGCGTTAACAGTTCGTTAGGCGTGCGCGTTTTTTCCAGTTCGGCGATTTGTTCGGGGGTGACATTCCATTGTTCCAGCCGCGCTTTGGCCGCAGCGATCAATTGCTCTGGAGTGGCGCGCACCTCGGCCGTCCTGGCCTTGTCGCGCATCTGCAAGAGCATCACCAGCTCGCGTTCGGTCGTGAGTAATTCCGGGCTGTAAATCGACATCAATGGCGCGTCTTTCTCGACGATCTCTCCCGGCGAAGTGACGAAAAGCTGCTGCACGTAACCTTCGACCCGCGCGACAAACGACCAGCGCCGCTGTGCGTCCGGTTCGACCACGCCGACGGCGCGGATCGCGTGGTTCAACGGCTTGCGCTCGACGGTCGCGTAAGTGACGCCGATCTGTTGCTGGCGCTCGACCGGTACGCTGAATTCATGGGTTTGCGGCCCACTTTGTTTTTTCCAGCCGCCACCCGGCATTGGTTTCGCCCCTGGCGATTCCGCGGCTCCTTTCTTTACCGGCACCAAATCCATCGAGCAGATCGGGCATTTACCCGGCTCTTCGGCATGCACCGACGGGTGCATCGTGCAGGTGTAGTAATCGACGTCGGCAGGTTTGACTCCGCTTGATTTGCTTCCGCAAGCGGGCATCGCGAACAAGAGCGCGATGAGCATGAAATTGCGCGGAACGATTTTCATTTGACCTCCTGATTCACTTCACGGCGTGGACTCGGAAGACTTTTGAGATCGGCGCCGACAACCGATTCCAATTCGGCAAGCGCCGTCTCGTAATCAGCGAGATGCGCGCGTGCCGCCGCTTCGAGGTCGCGATAGTTTCGCTGCGCGGTGATCCAATCTGAAAAGCTGGCCTTCCCGGCTTCGTAGGAGAACTGGCTCGCCTCAAAGGCCTGTTTCGCTTCGGGCACAAGTTTGTCGCGAAATAGTTCGAGGTGGTGACGTGCGGTTTCCACGCGCTCCATCGCGTTGCGCAAAAGGCCGATCGCTTCCTTTTGCTTGCGGTCGAGCGTGTGCCCTGCGGTGGCGAGGTTGGCCTCAGCCTCCCGCACGCCCGCCGAATATTTTCGCGGATTGCTCCAGGGGATGCTGAACGAAACGCCCGCGCCGATTTCACTCACTGCCTGTCCGGTGTCGTTGTAGCGCTGCCCTTGCACGCTGAGCGCGGGGTCGGGAATCCAGGCACGATGCGCCAACTCCAGACGCGATTTTTCCGCTTCCAATTCCGCCTGCGCGATTCTCACTTCCGGCCGGCTGCGAAGCGTCAGGTTACGCAATGCCTCCTGGCGAAGCGAAACGGATGGAAGCGTATCATCTTTCGGCCGGCCGAGCGGCGCGAAGGCATCGCTATTCATCAGGACATTGAGCGCGGATTGTTCGAGCGCGACGCGCTGCTCGAGATCGCGTTGCGCCTCCACGAGTTTGTTCCCTTCCACCTCCGCGATCAGAACATCTGCGGCGGTTTGATTGCCGACCTCATATTTGGAGCGGCTGATCTCCGCGATCTGTTTTAGTGAAACAATGTTTTGGCGGTTGAGTTCGAGTTGCGCCCAGGCGTTGGTGAGTTGGAAATAGGCCGAACGCGTTTGCGCGACGACATCGAGTTCGGCGCGGCGCGTCTCTTCGAAAGCGCTAATCGCCTCCGCTGCTGCGATGCGAGCGCGCGACCGATTTTTGCCTGAAATGGGCACGGCCTGCTCGACCGTCACCATCTGATCGGTGAACGCGTTCGGCGCGATGTTGACGAAGCGCGCGGTCGTAGACCCGGCGCTGACTTTCAAATCCTCCCACGCCGCCGCCTGCGGAACGCGCTCTTTCATCGCGTCCCATTTTCTGCGCGCTTCCTTGAGACGCGGATTGTCCGCGAGGACGACACGAATCACTTCGCCTAACGACAGACGAGGCTCAGCGCGAACTGATGAAGCTAAAAATAGACTAAGTAATAAAAGGTAAGTTGTTTTCATTGATCCAAACGAACGGTTGAAGACAGAGCGTGCCGGCGAATGGGCACACCTCGGGCGTCAGCGTCCGTGGATCAGATGAGAAACGTGCAGAGCACCGCGAGTCGCGGCGGAGCATGGGTCAGCGTTTGCGCGGCTGACCGGGGAAAGATGGCGAGTTGCGTCCGCAGTTGGCGCAAAAGCACCGGCAGGGCTGGAGCGATCATCGCGATCGGTGCCAGATCAGCGGTTGCTGCGGACGCCGGTTGTGTCGGATTCTGCTGCGGCAAAACGCACGACTTCATCGCCGCGCAGCACGAAGTGCATTGCATCTTCAGCGGCGCTGGCATGCTCATGGCGCACGCTCGCACTGGAGCTTGAGGCGCAAGGAAAAGCGCCAACACCAGCAACACAGCAATCGTCACTCGCTTAAGCATTACAGCCAACTTCTAGCACAAGTTGCGCCCTTCGTCGAGAAGCGAAGACGGTCGTCGGCTTGTGCTGATGAAAAGGGGCGATGCAGCGAATGGCCACGAACTACACTTCTGGACATCCATCCTTGGCAGCGTATAGAAAGGCCGTATAGAAAGCGATCCTGGGGCTCTCCGGCTCGAGGCCGTTTTTCCCAGGGAAAATGCCGGCATAGCTCAGTTGGTAGAGCAGCTGATTTGTAATCAGCAGGTCGTCGGTTCGAATCCGTCTGCCGGCTCCCTCGTAAAAGCGAGGTTAGCCGGGGGTTCGAGATTTTCTGCTTGGACACTTCTGCTATTCTAAGTGTTGTTTTGAGCTTCATTACGAGACCACCTGCGCCTTCGCGGTGCGTGGCTGCTGAAGGCCAGCAAGAATGTTCGGAAAAAAACGCCGGGTTGGCGGCGGAACTCGAGCGTGGCTGGAAGCTTAAGACCGTCTACCTGGAACAACTGGCAGTGACTCATCCCACGCACGCGCGCCGGGCGGAGCGATGGCGACCAACGTTTCTAGCAATGTTGACTCTAACGGCTTCACCATTTCTGAGCGTACGCAAAGCAGGGATCAATTACGACACTTACAAGCTGCATCTGCGGAAGGATCCTCAATTCGCTGCACAGGTAAAAGACGCGCAAGAACAAGCTGCGCAGGTGCTCCATGCGGCGTGCTGGAAGTCAGCGATCGAGGGCGATGTTGAGCCGGTGTACTGGCAGGGCATCAAGGTCGGCTACTTCAAGAAGTATGACAGCCGCCTTCGCGTCGAACTCCTGCGCGCTCACATGCCTGAACGCTTCAAGCGCCCAGGCCAATGCGCACAGATCAACATCGACAATCGCACACCGCATCAGGTCATCGTTACCCGCGAAGTCGCTGACGATCTAGCCGCACGCTGGCGTGCCAGCCAAGAGCGCCGGCGCGCACGAACGATTGATTCCATCGGTTGCCCACTGATTCAACTGGTCGGCCGCCTTACCCTCTTTGGCGAGAAGATCGGGTTAGTCCGTTAGGGCGACTGCCCCGATTCGACTGCGGCGCGCAATGGGCGCGCCGTTGAAACATTGCGCGCCGTTTAGCGTACGGGCGATTCTGTATTCGCCCGCTGTCGTAGATGAAATCCACTTTGCGGCAGCAGCGGCCGCGATTCCTTTCCTGTTGGCAGTTGCTGATGCTTGCCTTCGCGCCAGACTCGAATACAGGACTGAAATTTCTCGCCATCAGCAACTGGTGTTGCTATGTGTTCCCGACGAGCATGCCTTCCAAAGCCACATCCGATCCGGAATTCCAGATCGGACATGTTTTGTTTATCGACATCGTAGGGTACTCGAAACTGCTAATAAACGAGCAGAGCAAATTGCTCGGCGACTTGAACGAGGCCGTGCGCGGGACACCGCAATTTCGCAAGGCTGAAGCGGAAGGTAAACTTATGCGGTTGCCGACCGGTGATGGAATGGCTCTCGTCTTCCGCGATAGTCCGGAGTCTCCGGTGCAGTGCGCGCTAGAGGTCAGTCAGGCGCTAAAAAGCGTTGCCCGACTCCCTGTGCGAATGGGTATTCACAGCGGTCCAGTGAATGAAGTCTCCGACGTCAACAACAGCGCGAACGTTGCTGGCGCCGGAATCAACCTGGCGCAGCAAGTGATGGATTGCGGCGACGCTGGCCACATTCTGCTTTCCCGCCGCGTTGCCGATGACCTCGAACCATACGCTAAATGGCGACCGTACCTGCATGATTTGGGCGAGTGCCAGGTCAAGCATGGAGTACGCATTCAGTTGGTTAACCTTCACAACGGGGATGTGGGTAATCCGGAACTGCCGAAGAAGCTTGGTCCTAAAGAGATTAAGCCAGAGAAGGCGTCCGCAACTCCGCCGGGGAAAAAGGGAATCCGAAGCTTGCCCTTGCGAACCGTTGGCACGCTCGCGGCGGTAGCAGCAATTCTCGTGATTGCAATCCTGCTTTTGTCGCGCTTCGTCTCTCGGTCCAGAACTCCCGCGCATTCAGGAAGCGCTCAGAAGGTCACCTACGCGAACAAGTCTTACGAATCTGCCAAATGGTCGAAGATCTATGGCACGGACTGGCTTTTCCCGGCCAAAGCGAGCTTCCAGAAAATTTCCGGCTGGGATCGCAGGAACTTGGCCATTGCTGGGACGATTGAACCCCAGCAATTGCTGCTTCTGCTGCAAAATGGCGAATGGAAGGTGAACAGATTGGAAGGCGCTACCATTTCCGCGTGTCGCTTCGCCGGCCCAACGCATGTTCTTTTTCTTCGCTCAACGATCCACGGAATGGCGGATCTGGTGTCGTGGGAAGGCGCCGCTTATCAACGGCTGGGCAGCGTCCCTGTGGGATCGTCGCTCTATGCTCTCGCGCCGGACATTTTCTGCGGCATGAGCGAACGCACCGGCTACTGGAAGTATTCCGGCAACTCGGTCCAGCAGTTCGAAAAAACGGCGCGAGAGAGTTTCATCCTGCGCGATGATAACGTCGTCGCACAAATCAGAAGCCTGAATCGTGGACGCTCTCTGCCGATGACGGTCGCAAATATCCGCGATGTAACTGTGCTTGGGAACGGCAACGCTCTTGCGCTTTGGAGTACCGCGATCGGCGACTGCGCGATTGTGCATTATCGAGATGGTTTATGGTATTTGTCAGACGAAGTTCCCGGTTTCTCCCAGAACAATGTCCCTGAGAGAGCCTGGTTTGTTAATGAGAAAAACTTCGTTGCCATTGGCAGCGACAAGGTTGCGCGTTCCTTAAACGGCAAAGTTGACTTCCAGGCACTTCTGATCGCCGGACAGGAATATCCAGCCCGGGAGTTGGTTGGGGTGTGGGGACGCGACCTTAATAACTATTGGACGGCCGACCTGCGTGGCAACGTCTTTCACTTCGACGGCTCGCAATGGAGACTGATAGTGCGCGGACCTGATTTTAAGACGCGGCAGAAGTTCGAGGCGCTCTGGCCCGCTCCTGACGGGTCTGTAATCGCCATCACTAAAGATGAAGTGTACGCGCTCGAGTAAGTTAAATTCTCCACTCCGGAGTAGAACGAGTGAGTAGCGGCGTCGGAATTTCGCTCTGCGGCGTCTCACTCGACGTCCAGAAGTCGCTCTCGCGGCAAAAAATCACTCTGCTTTCGGAAATTACGCTCGCAGTTAAGCCAGGCGAGTTTGTCAGCATCCTTGGTCCTTCCGGCGCGGGCAAATCGACATTGCTCCACGTCATGAATGGAGACGTAATTCCAACTAGCGGCGAGATTCGCTTCGACGGGCTGCCCCATGACGAGTATTTACCGGCCTCACGGCGATCGCTCGCCTATCTGCCCCAATCGCCCGTTCTTCACGATCCGCTTACTCCGAGACGCGCGCTTTCCTATTCAGCACGCCTGCGTGGTCTGCACTTAAGTTCGCAGCAGCTCACCAGCGCGCTTGAGCAAGTCGGTGTTTCCCACCGCGCCAATACTCCCATTCGCAAGCTCTCCGGCGGCGAACGCAAACGAGTGGCGCTTGCCGCCGAATTGCTCGGCGAACCAGTCGGTCTCTTTCTGGACGAAGCTACTTCCGGCCTCGACCCCGCGACGGAAAAAGAAATGATGGAGCTGTTCCTGGCCGAGTCGCGCTCGGGCAAGACAGTTATCTGCATTACCCACTTCCCGGACAACGTTTCGCTTTGCGACAAGATCATCGTTTTGGCGCGCGGATTACCAGTTTTTTACGGTACGCCTGCCGAGCTCCTGACCTATTTTCAAATCACTAGCATTAGCGAGCTTTACCCCAAGCTCACCGCCGACATTTCGTCTATCCAGTCTTGGGTTTCAAAGGCGCAGCTCTACGAGGTCAGAGTGGAAGCTGGTGCAGTGGGCGCTCCTTCCGTTGTCCGACCTCCCGGGCCCATTCCACAGACTGCACTCCTCGCCACGCGATATGTCCGTCTTTTAGCTCTGGATCCGCGGAACCTGGTTTTGTTGCTCTTGCAAGCGCCGGTCATCGCATTGTTCATCGGCGCCACATTCGGGAACATCGCGGTCGATTATTCCGAACAACATGCCGCCGATTTAAAGCAGGTCGCCTTCTTGCTCATCATGGCTGTTCTCTGGTGCGCCGGAACCAACGGGATCCGCGAAATTGTGAAAGAGCGTCCAATTTTTCTCCATGAGAGCCGATATGGCTTGAACGAGGTCTCTTACTTCATGTCAAAATTTTTGCCCTTGGGCGCGCTAGGGATAGTTCAAGCAACGCTGTTGCTCTACTTGCTTGGTCGCATAACTCACCTGGCAGGGGATTGGAGCACTCATTTTCTTGTCCTGTCGCTGCTGGCTTCTGCTGCCACCGCTATTGGCTTGTGCATTTCCGCCGCTGTTAAAACGAGCGAGCGTGCCATGACTTTTTTGCCTGTCGTTCTCATCGGCCTGGCAGTTTTGTCCGGCGGCCTCGCGCGATTGCAAGGCTTCATTAAGCTTGCCGCCTGTCTCCTCGATCCGGCTTTCTGGGCGCTCGAAGGTCTAAAAAGCACGCTGCCCTCCAACTTAACTGAAGCCTCTTTCATTTCCGCACCAGGCACGTACCAGCCTCTTATTCTTGGCCGCGCTTTTCCGCTGGCGTTCGATGTGTTTGCTATTGGTGTGCAAATCGCCGCTCTCCTTTGTTTAGGAACGCTCAGCCTGCGCCGAATTAGTAACTTCGAGCGGTAATGTGACCATGGCCACGCCGGTGGGGGCATTTTCGCAGACTCAGGCCATCTACGCCGACCAAATACTCCGCGCCGATAGCTGGAATCTCCCTCGTTCGGGCATTTACCTCATTTTGCCCTAAAAGCTTGACTGGCGCTCCCGCACTTCACTAGCCTGAGCCGATGCGTTCCTGGATCACAGAGGGACTTGAAGGGAATCGCAATCGAACGATGCGGAGCGGCTCAGCTTCTGATAACACCCTGGATCTTCAAGCCCGCTACGCCTCATTGGTAGTCACAATGAAATCGGCATTTAGAGCCGTGGTTCTAATTTCTATCTGGTGCACGTTTCTCTCGCGATTAGTTGCCAAGCCAATAACGGCAGAGCCCGGTCCATCGAGTGGATCTGGGAAGGTTGTCTTCGTCACGCCCGGTGCCGGCAAAGAAATCACAATTGAGGTCGACGGCTCCGCGCAAAAACAATTTCGCTACTGCTTTGCTGACAACATTGTCATACTCGATCCGCAGCGCACGCGTGTCGATATCTCGTACATCCAAGGACTGAAAATTACGTTCAAGGCCGTGCCCGTGAATCAGGGGAATCCGCATTGCCACAGTGCGATGGAGGTTACTAACATTAGCCTTCTTCCGCTCGAGGCATTGTCCGGAAACAAGGTGCCAGAGCAGCCGTCTGGGCCAAACGAGGACGCTTTGGACTCGACCGGTTTTAACGTGAGAATTGCAGCAGTCAATTTCGGTAAACGAGTAATCTGCATCGAAGCCTTTAACTGTCTTTTTTACGACCGCAATTTGGTCCTCGCCGACGCAGACGGAAAATCGGTCGACATCTCCACGGTTCAGAAAGGCATGCCGGTCAGTTTCAAGGGCATCTGGCGCAGGCGTGGCAGTCGCGGCGATTGGCCAGAAGAGCGCAAGCTGACGAAGCTTGTGCTGACAGAGTTCCACGCAGCGCAAGGAACACTCTCGCCGGCAAATGCGACGCCGAGCATATCTGGCATCACGAAAGCTGCCACCCCCGCACCGCCATCGGTGACGCCCACACGCAGGCAGGGGAGTACCGTGGCTGCGAAGTCAAAGTTACCTCAAGCAGAGCAGGAAAGGCTAAAGAGGAATCACTATGCTACGTTTTTTCGTGACGCTGTGCCGGGCTTCAGCCCCAATGAAGATAGGGGTTCGAGCCGTCAGTACAAGGGCGACCAAGAAAGCTTTACCCTGGAAATTCGCGAACACGAACCGGGTACGCCGCCGAGGCAAGCCGCATCGGCTGGGAAGCCGTTCGAAAAGCCTACTTACGCGAGCGGTAACATCCAAGGCTGCGATTTCTTTGCGACTTGGAGTTATGGACGCGTGGAAGTGCTTCTGTCAGTAGGGCCGAGATACACCGTCGAACTCAAATTTCAGGACTTCCACGGACCAAGCCTTGACCTTTCGCGTCCCGACGTTAATGCGCCAGAGAAGATCAACCAGTTCCTCGCGATTTGGACACAAGCAGTTGACCTCCCGCGCCTGGCAGCAGATGCCGGATGGAAAAATGCTCCGGAGCCTACGCCACCTGATCTTCTAAGCCGATTGCCGAAGTCCGACCCTTCAAAGGAAACCGATCTCGATGCAGTTATGCGTGCGGTCGAAAACGAACCGCAGCAAGTCAAGGATTGGGTGAAAAAATTTTATGAGAGCGCACCCAGTTATAATGAAAAGGAGCTTTACGATCGCGGCAAATGGGCTTTAAGAGCGACGGAACAGCGAATGCGGGACCCCTATGTTGATGATGCCAAGACTATCTGGGACATGGATTACCGCGGAATCGAGTTCCGGCCCGGAATCGAGCATTACGCTTACGAGCACGCCATGAGCATGCTACGAACTTCTGTGCCCGAAAATCGATTGGAAAAAGTTGCCCGGCTCAATGGCAAACTGATGGTGGACAAATTTGTAGCGGAACAAAATCAGTCGCGAGAAAAAATTAACGAAAGTGGACCTGAAGACAAAGCGGAGCACGAGGCCCGGGCAGTAGCCGATAAGCCACCCCGTTCAGCGGACGAGAGCACGCCGGCCGGGGAGAAGGTAACAGCGAAAAGGCCGACGCCAAGTCCCAGTCCATTAGCCGTAGCGTATGCCGATCCTGAAATCCAGATGGAAGATCTCGGCCCAATGCCGAAGGATCTGAAGGAAGTAACCGTTAGCGCAGATGGGCTTCACGCGGCTGCCGTGATTCCCAGCGGCGAGAGCCAATTGGTGTATTACGATGGTAAACCAGGACCCGAGTACGACAGCATAGCCCATTTTTTCGTTAGCAGCCCGGCCGTGGTTTTCAGTAAGGATGGAACTCACGCAGCCTACCTCGCCAGGCGGGGCGAGTCGCAGTTTGTTTGGGCCGACGGAAAAGAAACCGTCTTAATTTCAAGATTCTTCAACTCCGGAGACCCTGGCAAAATCTCCCTGGGCTACGATGCCGTCTATTTTAAATTTAGTCCCGGTGGCGAGCATCTCGCCTATGTCTGCGAGACAGCGGGCACCTTCCAGCAACAGATCATAATCGACGGTGCGCAGGGTCCAGTCTTCTATCGCCTCCAGCCGATCGTCTTCAGTGAGCAAGGCGGTCATTACGCATGCGTGGCACAACCTGATAGAACTAGCTCGGTGGTTGTGTTAGACAATACAGCAGGGGCGTCATTCTCGAAAATCAAGGGCGTGTCATTGCGGCTGAGCCGAGACGGAGCGCATTGTGCATACATCGCGACCAATGACCCGCGGGAAGAAAGTTGGGTCGTAGTGGCAGATGGTAATCAAGGGCAGAGCTATTATGGAATCGAGTCGCTGCAGTTTGGATCGAATGGGCGTCTGGCGTATGTAGGAGGCAAAGATCTAGGGAGCGATCTCAATGTGCTTGAGCGTTACAAGCGGGTAGTAGTATTGGACGGCAAAGAGCTGGGCCGGTATTTCAACGTTGATCAGCTTCAATTTAGTCCCGATGGCAACCGTCTCGCATATGTCGCAAAAACAGGAGATGGTGTCGTTGCCGTAGTCGATGGGAAGCAGGGGCGTGCGTACGACGTAATCCAGCTGAACTCGCTTCAGTTCAGCCCCGATAGCTCAAGTGTCACCTATTACGGCAAAGTAGGTAAAGACACATTTGTTGTCACGGACGAACGAGAGTCGCTTCCCATAGGGAGTGTAATCAAGTTTACCTACGCAGAAAAGGCAAACACAGCTGCATTCATCGCATCGAAGGAACCCGGGTTCATAGCGGTGGTAGATAACCAGCCAAGCAAGAACTATCGATTCTGCAACGATGTTGCCGTGAGCCCGGACGGTTCTCGCTCCGCTTATGCAGCCAGTGCAAGCATCGGCCAACCTGAACTCGTGGCAGATGGACAACGATCCAAATTCAATTTTGGTAACTTCGAGGAACCGTTATGGGGCACTGACCTAAAAACGGTGTTTCGCTTTAGCCCTGACAGTAGACATCTCGCGGTGGCGCTGGACGCGCCAGGAGGCGGCGGGCACTCTATCAGCGTCGATGGCAGGATCGGCCCTGCCTTCCCGGAGTGTCAGGGATTCGTCTTTTCACCCGATAGTGCCCACTTTGCCTACCTTGGCCTTGAGCGCGGACCCAAGGGTACAACAATAAAGGTTGTTCCGGATCATAAGGTGGTCCAGACAATCGGACCCCTCCAAATAATGGGGGTTTTCGCGGCGAACAGAGGGAACCAAGGCGCACGGCAACTGCCACCGCCGGATTGGCGTAGTTTTCGGGCCGATGCGGCGCAGCCGCACTGGTTCTCCTTTAGAAGCGACGGCAAATTGAAATTTCTCGCCACGAACGATGGAAAGATCTACCGCGTGACGATCACACCTGGCCCAGCAACCGGAGGGCCTGTTATCGCGAATACGACAGCGGAAGCGCCGCTGCCGCGTGGAAAGAGCAGTAGGCAGCAAACAACCAGTCACACCAAAGTCACGTCGTCTAATCAGCAGCCTGCGCCGGAATCGGCCTCGCAGTCCCCCGAATCTCAGCAACCCAGTGAATCGCCCGCGGACCAGCCGATGGTGCCTAACAATGCCAATGCAACTGATGCAGCCACACCAGCCGGTGCACCTTACTCACAGTCAGCGGTCAACCGGTCCGGACGTCAAAGATCCTCAATTGGGAGGGCTGCACCTACCGAAGGTGGTGGCGCCGATACTTCTGCAGTCTCGGAAGTTGCCGAGCAAATTGCGCAGGGATTCTCCAACGGAGACATCGAGACTCTTGTTTCGTTATATGGGGAAGCCGTCGATTACCTCGACAGCGGCACGGTGAGCAGTGCTACCGTCCGAAGTCAGCTGCTGGAATACTTCGAGCGTTGGCCGGTGCGACAGTGGACGATCACTGGTCCGGTGAGGGTGACTTCGCTCGGTGCGTCGCGCAAACAGGTGACTTTCACCGCCAGCTACGATGCTAGCGATACGCAGACGGGCCGTCACTCCAGTGGAACCGCAAAGGAAACACTCGTGCTGGCGGCTGATTCGAGCGGCGCGATGAAAATAATTTCGCACCACGAGCAACTAAATGCGTCGCGCGGGAAATCGGGCAAGAGCAATGAACGCCGCGACCGCCGCGAGCGGATATATGATGCCCGGCCGGTCATCCCGCTGCCTCCGAACGTCCCCTGGCCGCCCGGTATTCCTCACCCATAGGCACTTCAATTCACGTACTGATAGTCGTTAATTATCAGATGACTCGAGCCCGGAAAAGGAATGGACTGATTGTCAAGCCTGGACGTGAATCTCGTTCTGACCGTCGGCCTGGCTTTCTGCGAGGGTTTCCAAAAATTTGCGCCTTGGCTACAGCAAAAAGGACAGAAACTACTCTGGGAGCGGATGCAGCAACGCCGCCGTTTAGTCCGAAGTATGGACGTAACGCGCCGTGCCCGTGCGGTCCATGTTCATAAAACGGGGTGAAATGAGTACCGAGGCAAAAACGAGTAAATTGCCATAAAACATTCGTTTTCCGAACGAACATACGGCCGGCAGCATTGGGAAAATCGAATCTACTTCACGCTCGATCGGACTGATCGTGATCTACCCGGCGGCCTAACCAGGGATGAGTTAAATAACAAGCCGCGAAAGGCTAATCCGGACTCGATCGCGCAGGATTGGAACAAAAGCTGGAATTACGCGCGAGTCGCGGATCGTCTGGCTTTCAAGTCGGACGAAATCGATTTCACCGCCGGCGCTTTGTGGTTTCACCGCGACCTGGCCGAGCGCGGTTTTTTCTCGCCCGAGTTTCGCGAAGGGATCGAGCAGTATTACTCGAATAATTTTGGGGGGAATGTTCAAGTCATTTGGCGTCCGGATTTTTACGGACATCGCTCGATCATTACCTTGGGCGCGAGTCCGCAGTTCGAATACGAGCGCGTGCAGAACTACGAAAATCTCGCTGGCCACGCGGACGCAACGACCGCGCGCAGTGAAAACAATTCGATTAATGCGCCCGTCTATTTCGAAGCGCAGTATTATTTGACTCAGCGGTTCTCTTTACTGGCAGGCGCGCAGTTTGTTTACGCGCAGCGACAATTTGTCGATGATTTCCGGCAACCGTCCGTGGGCGATCAATCGCAGCGCCAGAAGTTTTTTGGATTTAATCCGAAGTTCGGCGCTATTTATGAAATCGACTCTGGGACGCAGTTTTTCGCGAATTTCAGCCGAAGCTATCAACCGCCGACGCTCGATAACCTGGCACACTTTTCAGAAGGTCCCGGCTCCGCGCTGGTTTATACTCCACTCTCGGCGCAGCGTACCTGGACGGCGGAGCTGGGAACGCGCAGTGAGCGCGGCATAGTCACTTGGGAGCTGGCCATCTACTATTCCAGAGTGCGGGATGAACTACTTGAGCTAAACGATGCCAATGGGAATGATATTGGGACTACCAACGTCGCCCGAAGTGCTCATCGCGGGATTGAGGCGAGTGTGGAGCTGGAGTTACTTCACTCGCTCTTCGTTCAGAGCAAGAAGGGAGCCGCGCGCGACCGATTGACGTTCGAGCAAACTTACACACTCAATGATTTTCATTTTGATGGTGATAAGGTTTACCGCGATAACCGTATTGCCGGAATTCCGGTGCACGTTTACGAAATGCAACTACTGTACGAAATGCCGGGCGGTTTCTATGCCGGACCCAATCTTCGCTGCAATCTGACAAACTATCCAGTGGACCAGGCCAATAGTCTCAACGCGGACAGCTATGCCTTGCTCGGCTTCAAGGCAGGGTATCGCGCGAAGAAGGGCTGGTCGGTTTTTGCCGAAGCCAAAAATCTCACTAACGAGAGATATGCAGCTTCGGTCGATGCAATTGGCGATGCCAGAACGGAGGACGATGGGCGGGTATTTCATCCCGGTGATCTCCGCTCGTTCTATAGCGGGTTTTCGTGGGCGTGGTAGGTCCGATGATCAGATCGAGCAGAAGTGTTGCCGCGTTGATTGCAATCATGGCAGTTCTCTCCGCGAAGGCGCAGGAGGAAAGCGAGGCCGATACCGTGGTGGTGGGAGCAGAACGTCTGCCGGACGCGCAATCGGCTGCTCCTTTTACGGTGCGGGCGATTGATGCGGACGAACTGCGCAGCGCGCCCCAGCTTCGGCTGGACGATATTCTTCGCGCTGATGTTCCAGGCTTTAGCCTCTTTCGTCGTAATAGCAGCAGAACAGCTAATCCTACTACACAAGGAGTTACGCTGCGTAACTTTGGGCCGAGCGGCGCCGGGCGCACACTCGTCTTGCTCGACGGTATTCCACTCAACGATCCATTCGCGGGCTATGTGTTGTGGAATCAGATACCTCCGTCATCGATCAACTCCATTCTAATTAACGAAGGTGGCGGCGCCGGTCTTTTCGGTAATTTCGCGCTGGCTGGAACAATCTTTCTAGTTTCCAAACCACTCGACAGCGACTCGCTCGCGCTGGAAGGATCGCTCGGAAACGAAAATACCTACGAAGGTTCGCTCAATGCTACTATTGTGAAACGACCTTTCGCCGCAGCTGTTTTTGCGGAACAATTTTCGACTAGTGGCTATCCGGTCTTGCAAGCAGGCCAGCGGGGGCGGATCGATAATAATGCCAGCTCGGATTCAAGTTTGTTTGATCTTCGAGCCGGTTGGCAAATTAGTTCCGATTCCTCGGTTGAGTTGCGCGGCCGGCACTTTGAGGACGAGCGCGGCAACGGCACGATTTTCACGGAGAACGATTCTTCGGGAAACGACTTCAGTGCAGCTTTCACGCAGCAATTTCCGCAAGGCCAAGCGGAACTGAAATTAAGCGCCTATGGGCAGCTTCGCCAGTTTAGCAGCACCTTTAGCTCTGTAAATGCGACGCGCACAGTGGAGACACCAGCGCTCGATCAATTCGACGTGCCGGCAAACGCTGCGGGAGGCAGTGTAGTTTTGAGCAAGCTGATAGGTGATCACCGGGTAGTTTTAGGCAGCGACGCGCGCTGGGTTGAAGGCGAAACGGAGGAGAACTTCCTTTGGAATGGAACCAGGTTCACGCGCTTCCGCAATGCGGGCGGCGACGAGTTTTTTCTCGGCGCCTTTGTCGAAGATACGTGGTCGCCGGCAACAGCCGTCACGCTCGTCGCCGGCCTTCGCTACGATCACTGGGAGCTATTCGACGGTTTCCGCCGGGAGATAGTTCGCGCCACCGGCGCACTTTTGACGGACTCCAGTTTCCCGGATCGCGATGGCGATGAGATAAACGGACGCGCTGGCGCCACCGTGCAGGTAACAAGGATGCTGAAGTTACGGGGGGCATTTTACAGTGGTTATCGTGTTCCTACGCTCAATGAACTATACCGTCCCTTCCGCGTCGGTAACGACGTGACGCAGGCGAACCCTTCGCTAGAGCCGGAACATTTGTTAGGGGGCGAGGCCGCGCTGGAGCTTCAGCCGACAAAGACGTTGCAGGTTTCAATCACCGGTTTCCTCAATTATCTGCAGGATGCGATAAGCAACGTCACTCTGAGCCAGGGACCAACCGGCGTTTCCAGACAACGCCAGAACGTCGATCTTGTCCTCGCGCCGGGTCTTGAACTAACTGCCAACTGGCAAATTATTTCTTCTCTTCAACTAAAGTGCAGCTATCTATTTACCAGACCTACCATTGATCAGGCGGCGGATACTTCGCTGCGCGGGAAAATATTGGCGCAGACTCCGCAGAACGTTGTCAGTGGCGGACTGGAATGGACGCCGGCGCCGAAGTGGTTGTTTAGGACGCAGGTGCGTTATACCGACCGGCAATTCGAAGATGACCAGAATTCACGGACACTTGCGCCTTACACGACGGTAGATGCGACGGCAATCTATAATGTGTCTAGCCGCCTTTCCGCGGCGGTTCGAGTAGAGAATCTTTTCAACGCGGAGATCGAAACAGGAAAATCTGCTACCGGCCTGATTTCGATTGGCGCGCCGCGGCTTGTGTCGTTGCAACTGCGCTGGCAGCTTTAGGTTCAATGTTTCGCGACCAGAAAGTGATCGTAGTTATGCCGGCCTACAACGCCGCGCAGACGTTGCGCCGGACATACGACGAAGTAATGGCCCATGAAATGGTTGACGAGATCATTCTGGTAGATGACGCCAGTCACGATCAAACGGCAACCATCGCGCGGTCGTTGCCGCGGGTGAGAGTGGAGGTGCACCCGGAAAACCTTGGCTATGGCGCGAACCAGAAGACCTGTTATCGGCTGGCGCTGGCGGCGGGAGCCGATGTAGTGGTGATGCTACATCCAGACTATCAATACACACCGAGCTTAATTCCAGCGATGGTGTCGATGGTTACAAGCGGCCTTTACCCGTGTGTGCTTGCTTCTCGCATTCTGGGTGGTGGCGCGTTGCGCGGCGGGATGCCGTGGTGGAAATATCTATCTAATCGCGCGCTTACCTTGGTGGAGAATCTTTTGCTGGGGGCCAAGCTATCGGAATATCACACCGGCTACCGCGCATTTTCGCGGCAGCTACTTGAAAGGTTGCCGCTGGGAAAGAACTCGGATGACTTTGTCTTCGATAACCAGATGCTGGCGCAAATTGTCTGGCTAGGCGAATCAATCGGGGAGATTACCTGCCCGGCGAAGTACATGCCGGAAGCATCGTCGATTAATTTTCGCCGGAGTGTGCGTTATGGTTGGGGGTGTCTGATAACTGCGACCGAGTTCGTAGTAGCGAAGATGCGCGGAGGTGGTGGTATTTTTCCAGCTCGTTAGCGGAGGCCGGGGCTGTCACCTGGCTGGACGGATGAAAATCCGTCCTCCTTCTACTAAACCCAGTCGTCGCAATTCCAATCCAGTAGTTGCTCGAGCCTGGAAATATCTTCTTTCAGCAGGTTGCCTGCTGCGCGGCATTCTTCTGGAGAGATTTTCCGCCGGTAGGGAATGCCGTGAGCTTCGATCAACTTGAAACGAGTGGGCACTTCCAGGTTTAAGAAGCGGTAAATGGACTCGACTGCTTCTCGCTGCTCAGCGCGGAAGTATTCATACTTGATGATGAGAAACTGTTCGCGCGGGAAAAATTGGAAGGCCCGCGCCAGTTGCGCGGCGTAGCGGCCACGATCTACGTAGGCGAATTTCCGCGACTTGGGAGGAGGAAGCTCGCTCAGGCGCTTTGGTTCGGCGTGGATGGCGTCGAGAAAATCGAGCGGCTCGATTCCGCGCGAACGTTGCATGTTCCACTGGGAAAAGGCGCGGTCGATTGGATTGCGCAGGATGATGATGAGCTTGATTTGCGCGTTGTAGTCGCGAATGCGCTCCAGTGCAGGAGAATGGTAAAGATAGTTGGGTGTGTTCTCGCCAGCAAGGCTGCCAGGTCGAGCTGGGCGAAACATTTTGTGCAGCGGTTCATAGGAAACCGTGTCCCCGGTGAATAGCTCGTCATTGTCAAAGAAGTGTAGTTCCTTTTTAGTTGGCAGCGCAACTCGAGGATGGCGCTTGAGATAGTAGTTGAGCGCGGTCGTTGCCGATTTCTGCGCGCCGGCTACGATGAAGTCGAGCTTCTCGATCGGGCGTTTGCCGGAACCGAACATCGCGGCCTACGCGGGCATTGCGGAGGTTCGATTGCCAGCGAAGTGGAGCAATTCCAGAATCTCGACGCGCAGCCGGAGAAAATCCGAGCTACTACGATCGCGCGGGCGTTGGAGTTGGATAGGTATGATTTGATCGATTGTTCCCGGTCGCTGCGTCAGGATGATGATGCGATTGCTCATATAGATGGCTTCGTCGATATCGTGGGTGACGAGGAGCATGGTAGTCTGGCGAGTTTGCCAGAGGCGCAACACTTCATCCTGCATGCGCATGCGGGTAAAAGCATCGAGCGCCCCGAGTGGTTCATCGAGGAGAAGGACCTTGGGGTAGTTGATTAAAGCGCGGGCGAGCGCGACCCGCTGCGCCATTCCGCCAGAGAGATGGTGCGGGTAGGCGCTGGCAAATGTTTCCAGACCGACCAGGCGCATGAAATCTTCTACTTCGCTATGTTTCTCTTTTAATAAACCGCGCGCGACCAAACCCGCTTCGATGTTGCGGCGGACGGTGAGCCAGGGAAAGAGATTGGGATCTTGAAAGACAACGCCACGTTCGGCGCTGGGGCCAGTGATTGGTTCATCACCGATGAGCAGCTCACCGGAATCGGGAGAATCGAGGCCGGCGATGAGGCGGAGCAAGGTTGATTTTCCGCAGCCGCTGGGGCCGACCAGGGAAACAAGATCGCCGGCATCGATGGAAATAGAAATAGCATCAAGGACCTGCCGCTGGGCGCCGGAGTCATCGGGCGCGGGAAAACTCTTACAGACCTCGCGCAGGGAAAGATCGCCGGCTACCACCGGATCATCCCTTTTTGCCAGACGAGGACATGATCGCGCAGTTTGAAAAGCAAAGTCATGATGGTGGAAAAGAAAACCGCCATGATGACAAGCGCGGCATAGACTTTTCCGTACTCGGCCCAACCCTGCGCCCAACTGACATACCACCCAAGACCTGATTTTACGCCGACGCTTTCGGCCACGACCAGAGTGAGGAAGGAAGCGCCCAGACCCATGAAGAGTCCCACAAAAATGCTGGGCAACGCTGCCGGAATAGCAACGCGGAAGATGAGATAACGCGGCCTTGCTCCCAAGGTGCGGGCGACATCGAGATAGGAGGCGCGAGTGTTGGAAACGCCCGAGGCGGTCAGCATTGTCACGGGAAACCAAACCGCAAGTGCGATGAGCGCGGCGGCGGAAAAAATTGCCGAAGGCGAGACGACCATGGCGAGAGGAATCCAGGCGGTAGCGGGAATGGGCCCGACTACTTTGAGCAATGGCATTCCCCAGTAGCGGGCCGGCGACGACCAGCCAATGCAAACGCCGGTGACAAATCCGGCCGCGACCCCGAGCGTGTATCCGCCAAGAAGAAGCAGGAGCGAGTGCCAGGTGCTATCGAAGAGCAGGGCGCGATCGCTAATCATACTTTGGAAAATGCCGGCTGGACTCGGGAAATAGGGAAGTGGCAGCAAATGGATGCCAGATGTGACGACTTCCCAGACAGAAAGCAGCATGACCGCGACGGTAAAAAGCGGACGCAAGCTGCGCATTCGTCCGCGGAGCGCCGGCCACCACCTTTGAAAGATCGCAAGGATGGCGGCGACACCTAGAAACGCAGCGAGGAAAATGCTGTAGGAATGATTTTCGCCAATGAGGAGGCCTTTCGGAATGATGAGATGAACAGCGAGCGCGATCGCCGCGGCCGCCGGTACGGTCAGCAACGCGACGGTAGAAAATTTGCTCGTATCAGCGACGGGGCGTGGGACGCTCCCGGTTGCGTTCGGGCTATTCCCCGACGCCGTTATTGAGTGGCTGCGATCTCTTTCCTGGGTTTGCAGCATGACTCATCTTTATCCTGCCGGATCATTTCCGCGAACATCCGAATGTTCTGGTCGGGCGGGACCTGCCCACCGGCGACGCGTTCCACCGCCACGGTATTGAGCCATTCATCGGTCACGCCATCGAGATGGGCGAAAGCGCGCGTTGCCAATTCATCCACGTTAGTCGAGGAACTGAGCATGCCGGCGACTTTCATTTCCGCGGCGGCTGATTTCACCGCCGCGTCGGCGCCAGAAACGCTCGGCACATAACGCAGGTGCGAGATCGCGACCGTGTTCAACTCTGGAGTGGAGGCGAGATATTTTTTTTCGACCGAGAGACGCGCGGCCGCGGCCGGATTCGCTTCCACCCACTTGGCCGCTTTCAATAATGCGCGCGTGGCGCCGGCGGCGGCTTTGGGTTGGGCCGCGAGAAATTTTCCGCTAACGATGACGGCGCAACAATATTCGTCCTTGTAAGGCGCGTCGTTAGCCTGGTCGGCGATATTTTTCACTTTGCCTTCGGCCAGCAAAAGACTTCCGATCGGCTCGGAATCAGCCACCGCATCGACCTCGCCTTTCTCCAGCGCGAGTCCCAGTTCGCCGGCGGGGAAAACGCGCCAGGTAATTTCTTTTCCGGCATCGATCCCGCGGGCGCCGAGAACGCGATTGGCGAAAATGAAGGGCGGCGTTCCCATGCCCGGCACGCCGATGCGTTTCCCGCGCAAGTCCTGGACGGTATTGATATTTCCTTTCGTCCCGGCCTGCACGCGCAGGCAGCCGCGATGAATGCCACCGGTAAACTTCACATTGAGTCCCTGCTCGATCGGTTTCAGAAAGTACATCACCAGATGATGGGTGATGTCGAAGCCGCCGAGCGCGAGCACATCCTTGTAATTGGCCCACTCGCATTTTACCAGGCTGACCTCGAGGCCTTCTTCCTTGAAAAATCCTTTTTCTACCGCAACGAAAATCGGCGCTTCGCAGGTTATCCCCACGTAGCCGACGCGAACTTTGTTGGATCTCTCGCTGCCGGCGTTTTTTTTCCGGCAGGCCGCAAAAGCAATCGGCGTGAGAATGGCGATGATAAGAAATTTTTTCATGACCGAACTCTGAAATAGCGCAGCAATCGCTGCCTATACTGGATGCAGATGCCGGCTTCGTCACGCCGTAACACAGGCGTCCTCGCCTGTCCGGTCTCGCGGGCTTCCAGCCTGCCGTTTATTGTCTGCGGGCAGGGATGCCCGCTCGACGGAACAGGCAGAATGCCTGTGTTACAAGAGTTGATACGGATCGACATCGACGGCGACCGTCACATCTTCCGGCATCGGCAATTTGTCGAGCACTTCGCGAATCAATCGGCTCAGGCGCATGATCGCACTGCCGCGCAACAAAATGTGAAAACGAAATTGGCCCTGCAATTTTTCCAAAGGCGCGGGCGCGGCGTCGTTGACGGTGAACTCTTCCGGCAACCCTTCCCGCAACCGCCGGCGCAAAGTTTCGGCGGAAAATTTTCCACGTTCCTCGTGAGCGGAGCGGACGGTAATAAGCACAGCGTGTTTGAAGGGAGGAAAATCGCAGCGTTCACGAAATTCCGATTCCTGCTCGAAGTAGCCGGCGAAATCGTGGTGGCGGGCAAATTGAATCGAAGGTGAAAACGGCGTGTAACTTTGCACGAAAACTTCGCCGGGTGTTTCGCCGCGACCC
>DAIOVO010000031.1:0-2639 GCA_036758965.1 Chthoniobacterales bacterium | reverse complement strand
GCTCGAGCAGTCGCCTAACGAATGCGACAATCTCGCCCGCGGTCTCGCCGCGCCCGGCGCGCCCGGCGACCTGGGTGAGGAGTTGAAAAGTTCGTTCGCCCGCGCGGAAATCGGGCAAGTGCAACGCGAGATCGGCGTTGATAATTCCGACGAGCGTGACGTTGGGAAAATGCAGACCTTTCGCGATCATCTGCGTGCCGACGAGAATATCGATCTTGCCGCTGCGAAAGGCGCGGAGAGTGTCGCGATACGCCTCCTTGCGCGTCATCGAGTCAGCGTCCATGCGCTTCACCACCGCCTCCGGAAAAATGTGCGCGACGGTCGCCTCGACTTTTTCAGTGCCGAACCCGGCGTAGATCAGTGCGGCTTCGCCACACTCGGGACATTTTTTCGGGACCGCGGCGGTGTGTCCGCAGAGATGGCAATTCAGGCGCGCCATTGAACGATGAAAGGTGAGCGCGACGCTGCAATTCGGGCAATCGCGCGCCTTGCCGCAGTTGCTGCAAAGGAGCGAAGTGGAAAAGCCGCGCCGGTTGAGGAAGAGGATCGTCTGCTCGCGTTTGGCGAGGCGATCGGAAATGGCGGTGCGCAATTTCTCCGAGAGAATGGCCCGCTCGCCGCGGCGTTCCTGCCGCAGATCGATGACGCGAATGAGCGGCATTTGGTTGTTGTCGACTCGCTGAGTTAACGCGGTAAGCTCGTACTTCTTCGTCAGCGCGTTGTAGTAGCTCTCGAGCGACGGGGTCGCACTGCCGAGAAGCACGACACAGTTCTCGATCTTCGCCCGCACGACCGCGACGTCACGCGCGTGATAGCGCGGCGCTTCTTCCTGTTTGTAGGAAGTCTCGTGTTCTTCATCGACCACGAGCAGCCCCAGATTTTTCAGCGGCGCAAAGACGGCGCTGCGCGCGCCTATAACGATGCGCGCGCGGCCGGAATGCACCTTATGCCATTCGTCGTGGCGTTCGCCTTCGGACAAATGGCTGTGCAAGACGGCGACGATGTCGGCCGTTTCCGCGAAACGGCTTTTAAAGCGTTCAACCGTCTGCGGCGTAAGCGAAATCTCCGGCACGAGAACGATGGCGCTCTTGCCGCGGGCCAGCGTCTCACGAATGGCGTGGAGATAAATCTCGGTCTTGCCGCTGCCGGTGACGCCGTGAAGTAAGATCGGGCGGGCGCTTGCGGGCGCATTGATTGCGGCGAGAATTTTTGCGAACGCGGCTGTCTGTTCTTCATTCAGCACCAGCTCAGGGTTGGCGAGGAATTGCTCGCCCGCGTGCGGATCGCGGGCGACGGCGGCTTCGCTGAGCTTGACCAAACCGCGTTTGGCTAGCGCGTGCAGGGCTCCGGCATTGAGCGATAAATCCCGGAGAATCTCCGCTGCGGGCACCGGCTCTTTATTTTTCAACAGCTGATCGAGCAGCTCCGCCTGCCGCGGTGCGCGGCGGCGAATCGCGTCCAACGTTTGCGTCGCAAGGTCGGGCGCGATTTGGACGAACTGCTGCTTCTTCCAGCCGACTTCCGCGCGCCGGATGACCTGCGGCAGAAAACTGCGCATGACAGTTTCGATTGGGCAGCAGTAGTAACTCGCGATCCAGCGCGCGAGCTCCAGCAAAGGCTCGCTCAGCGTCGCCCCTTGGCCGACCACCGCTTCGATCTCGCGAATGCCTTTCGCACTTGTCTCCTCCAGCAGCGCCACCACGGTCGCGAGCGCGCTTTTCTCCCGAAACGGCACCCGCACCCGCGCGCCGGCGCCGATCCGCTCGACCAACGTTTCCGGAATAGCGTAATCGAGCTCGCGCCGGATGGCCCGATCGATAATGACGCGCGCAAATTTCGTGTGCATGATTACGCGCGCTTCATCATCATGCGGTTTGTCCTCAAATTCATTATCTGCGTCGGTTTCGCCGTGGCGGCGGCGCTCGGTGTGCTCGCGCTGCGTTCCGGCGATGCAACCTACACCGTTTACGAGTGGATCAGCCCCGCGCGTTTTCATCAATTCGACAATCTCATCCGCAACGTTGCAGCGGAGCACCGGCTCGACCCGATGCTGGTCAAAGCGGTGGTCTGGCGCGAGAGCCGGTTCGATCCGCACAAGCTCGGGAGCGCGGGCGAGCGCGGGCTGATGCAGGTGAGTGAGCGGGCGGCGCGGGAGTGGGCGCGCGAGACGCACGTGGAGAATTTTCAGGTGGAGGATTTATTCAACGCGCGGACGAATCTCGAGGCCGGCACGTGGTATCTGGCGCGCGCCTTTCAACATTGGGAACACCAGAGCAAACCGGCCGCTTTCGCGCTGGCGGAATACAACGCGGGGGCGAGCCGGGCACAGCGTTGGGCGAATAACGACACGACTGCGCCGATGCCGGAGCAAACGTTCCGCGACAACATCGATTTCCCGGGCACGCGCAAGTACGTGGAGACAGTGCTGCGACGGTGCGAATTTTATCGGAAGCGGGCGCGGATGTAGCGGCGCGGCAAACATGTCATCCAGAGCGGAGCGAGGAACCTCACATTTTCATCACGCGCTTTCATGAGATGTAAGACGGCCGTCCCGGCTGGTGTCGTAAAATCTGCACCGTGTATCCGCCAGGCGAGACGCCTGTCTGCCCTGACAGCCGGGACGGCCGTCTTCCTATTGC
>DAIOVO010000030.1:7218-30979 GCA_036758965.1 Chthoniobacterales bacterium | reverse complement strand
TCTCCTCGGGTTTTTGACCCCAAGCCCACTGTCCGTCAAATCAATGCAACCCTAGACCGACCCTATTCCTATTTCGGCGCGCACCGCTATCTTCGACTACATCGAAACCCTTTATAACCGCGCCAGATTCCACTCCAGTCTTGCCTATCTCAGCCCAGTTAGCTTTGAATCAAAACGAACCACACTAAATTAACCCTTCCCTACTGTCCGAGAAAACAATGCAACCCCAAACCCACCCCAATTCTTTCCAAAAGCTTTCGGAGTTGCTGTCGTAAGCCGCGTAGGTAGGCAGCTCAAGGCTCGCGTGCTCGCAGCCGCTTTTGCGTTATTCGGATCGCAATCATCGCAGCTACCACGACGGAGAAGATTGAGTAATTTTTACCGTAAATCCCAACTGCCCAGCCAAACCCAAGCAATAACGCCAAGATTACGATTGCTGTGGCAGTCATAATCAACAGATCGCTCCATCGAATATCGTGTCTTTTCCGTTCGTGAGGCTTTCGCTTCATTCGTTGCAAGAAATCTGCCGCTTAGTTAGCGCATTATTAGAGGGGGAATAGAGGGGAATAGGGGTCGGAGGGGAATAGGGGTCGGTTCCACATTTCTATACTTTTCGCAGCAGGTTTGAAACGTAGCCGGCACTTTCCATCTTTAGACGCTGCGCAATCCAGTTGAATTCGACCGCAGTCTGCTCCCTAATACGGCGCGCCACCGCGTCCTTTTGCACACCGTGCTCGCCCAGCAGCCGATCGCAGCGCAACCATCCCGGTCGGGCGCGCGGCGGCCCCAGGTAGCCCGGATAGCTACTCCACCGGTAACTTTCCAGGGGGGTAGGGGTAGGAATAGGGGTCGGTTCCACATTTCTATACTTTTCGCAGCAGGTTTGAAACGTAACCGGCACTTCCCATCTTTAGACGTTGCGCAATCCAATTGAAGTCGACCGAGGTATGCTGACGGACCCGCGGTGCGATCGCCATCTTCTCCTTCTCACCTTTGTGCGCGGGCTCGGCACTGGATGCTGGCCAGCCGACGAAGTCGGCGTGCCACAGGCTACGATACTTTTCCATGTCGTTCGCCTTTACGTATTCCCAATACGCTTTCTCCTGGTTGCAGATTTGCGCGTCGTCGTTACCCGCGCCCCGCGCGGCGGCGACGGTCACGAGGACGAAAAGAAAGCGGACGGATTTCAACATGCGGCCATCCTATTCGCATTCCCGAGCGGAACACTAATACTTTCGAAACCTGGTTTTAATACCATAGGCTGTTTCCAGCCGGACAAATCCGATTCTCGTTGAGACTTTAGTCGTACTGTTCCGTATATGATATTGAAACGCCAGCTCTTTACCCAAGTCCCGTTTAAGGACAAGTTACTGAGTGAATATGAATTCAATCACCGAAAAGTGCCGCGTCACTCCGATCATCGAAAAACATCGCCTGGCTTCGCCGTGTGTGACTCCGCAGGCGCTGGCGTTTCAGGGACAGAAGCTTTGGCTGAGCTCGCGCGATTTGAGGCGGCTCTATCGGCTCGAGGTGGAGAGCCGGAAGGTGGTGGAGGAGATCGAACCGCCGGGTGTTGTCTGGGCGGCGGTGTCGGTAGGCGAGGAGCTGCGCTGCACCATCGGTCTGGGCGCGGACGATGACCGCTACGTTTATCGCTACTCGTCGCGCGCGGGGTTCGAGAAGCTGTTCGCGTGTCCGGAGTTGACCGGCTCCTATCTCAGCTTCGATGGCACACATCTTTACCTGAGCCAGTGGTACAAAGGGCAAATTCATCGCGTGGACGACTCCGGGAACATTTCGCGCACGATCGAGGTCGGCGCGGAAATCTGCGGGCATACCTTCGCGGACGGGATGCTCTATGTGTTGCGCGGACGCGAGAACAAAGACATTCCAAACGCCGCCGAAGAATGGCGCATCGCACGCCTCGATCTCAATGAAACAACGCCGGAGGTAAAGGATCTCGCGACGATTCCGTTTGCAGCGCGGTCACTCGCGTTCGACGGCGAGAACTTCTGGTCGAATCATCGCGCCGCAGACGAAATCGCAGCCTTCACGCTGCCGGGCTAACTTGTGGTTCCCGTGCCAAAGTTGGCTTCGGCAAAATCGGCCCGCGCGAAACGGTTTTCCGTGAACCGAGCCCGCGACTCTGCGTGAGCATTCACAGCGGTTCCCGCGAAACGTCTGATCCCGCGCATGCACCGTAAGGTAACGGAGGTCGGAGGACAGATGGGTTAATTTAGCAATTCAACTCGATCGCCTTTGCGCAAGGTGCCTTCGACAAGCACAGCGCCGTAAACGCCAGCCTTGCCTTCGTGAAGTTGCACAACTTGTTTGAAGATCGCTGGAGTTTTTTCCGCCGTATCGGGATCGAGTGTGATCATCATGCAACGCGTGTCGCGGGCCAGGATCGACACGACAACTTTCGATCCAAGGCGCAAGGAGCGGCCGACAAATTCGTTTTCGGCGAAGCCGTCGGCATTCGCAAGATCGACATATACATTTGCCCGGAAGCGCCGCTTGTCGATTTTTATCCCGGTTTCTTCGCCAAGTTGTCCTGCCGTTTGCACGGCAAAGATCGACACGGGAAGGCAATCAGTGATCGCTTTGTCGGAACGAATCAGTGTGAGCTTATGTTTCACGTCGAGGTTCGCGCGCAAAGTTTGGATCAGCTCCGGCTCGTCGATTGCGAAATTTTTACCGTCCGGAGTCTCGACGTCCACGATCAATTCGGCGGCACTGGCCGAGACCGGATTCAGTAAGGGGGACAAGTTCTCCGCTTCGACCTGATTGATCGGCCGTGCAGCCTTGTCGGGAAATCGGAAATGCGGCCGAAATCGCAACATCTGGCGTTGGTCGCGCCCGGTGAAATATGGAAATCCTCTCGGACGGGCCGAACTGGTGAAAGCAAAGACGCGGTCGCCGTAAACTCCGGCATAGCCCACGAACATTTCATCCATCTCTTCGCCGCGCATGCTTTTGACCGGATAACGCCAAAGGCTTTCCACCGTTCCGATGATGTTCACGCGAGAAGTAAAAAGAAGGAGGTGAGAATTACGAAGTAGAAATTAAACCTGCTTCCACTAGTGTAAGACAACCTTCGGCTTGAAGATCGCTAATTCCGAGCGCGACCCGCCTACAAGCTCTTGCGTTTCCAATCCAGAGCCGCCTTGCCATCCGCACCGATTTTTGGGCGGTAATCCGATACGACCAAGGGAAAGGGTGCGATTACTCTTTCCATTGCTCGGCCCAGGCTGGCTGGCCGTTCTGCACTGCGAAAGCCATTACCTTGTCCACCAGCGCGCCGGTGTGAGCGTCGAAAAGCTCGAGCGCTGCCGGGCCATGATTTCCTCGTGACTTGACGGCAAGACACTTCTTGCCTTCCCACTTGAGGAAACGGGTCTCTTCGACATTCGGCAGTTGCGTTTTGACCGTGCTCGCTTTTTCGTTGCCATGCGAAATCGCCACTTCGCCCTGGCCTACTTTGGCTTTCCAGTCCTTTCCGCCGGCCGACGAACTAGCTAACCCCAGCATCAGGAGAGCGACGCACAAGGCCGACCGCGTAATAATAGAAGACGTGAAGTGTTTCATCGTGCGACAAGGTTGGCATTTTCGCAGTGAAAAGCAATTGAGCAAAAGAGATCGTCGAACTGTGATGACTCCTTTGTTCAATAACACGGGCGCTCCCCACTTGCGTCGCGCCTCCCGGTTTTAAAATAGACGAGCGAGCAGGCTTGTAACCAGTGAGAGAATAAAAGCGATTAGAAAGATGATCACCACTCCGATCACGAACAGCGGATCGTTGTAGCCAAGCAGCAACGCTGCAGGTGCGCATTCATTTTTTTCGATCAGAGGGCTGGAAGGTCTCCACTTCAGTAAACCATCGCAGCGTTAGAAGGGCGTCAACAGAGATTAGTCTGGATGAATGTCGGGCTGGCGTGGATGTCGAGTTGATGCAGGATGTTGTGGCTGGAGTTCACGAAGCGATGCGGTGTGTTTGCCGGAATAACAACGATGCCGCCCGCAGTTACCTCGCGCGCTTCGTCTCCGACCGTGATCGTGGCGCAGCCTTCAAGCGTGAACGCGACTTCGACGTAGGGATGCTTATGTAAAGGCGGCCCTTGCCCGGGTTTGGCCTTGACGATGTAAACCGAGAAGGGCGCACCTTGCGTTTCGCCAACGAACTCATGCGACATTCCGACAAATGGCAACTGCTCAAGGTTGATGAAGGTCATGACGGAATTCTAGCAGAAAAATTCCGTTTGCTCTGCGAATCTTCACCGAATTTCGCTCGACGAAGAGTTGCTTGAATGATCAGGTGCAAATACCCACTAACAAACGATAGTAGGCAGTTCGATGCCCTTTCGCGCGCTTAAGCTTTCGCCGCAGATTCTCACCGCTATTCAGGAAGCGGGTTACACGGAACCAACTCCGATTCAGTTAGCCGCTATCCCTGAGGTATTGGCGGGGCGTGATGTGATTGGCATTGCCCAAACCGGAACGGGAAAAACTGCGGCGTTTGTCTGGCCCATCCTGACTAAACTGGCGGGAGCGATTGAGAGTGGTCAACGCCGCGGGATGCGTGCGCTGATCGTGGCGCCGACGCGGGAACTAGTGGTGCAGATCGAAGAAAACGTGCGCGTTTATGCAAAACATCTACCTCTGCGGATGGCGACGATTTTCGGTGGAGTAAGTGAGCGACCGCAAATCGAAGCGCTGCGCTCGGGGGTAGAACTGGTGGTAGCGACGCCGGGACGCTTGCTCGATCTGATGGGCCAGCGACAGGTGAATTTTTCCGGGGTGCAATTTCTCGTGCTGGATGAAGCCGACCGCATGCTGGACATGGGTTTTCTTCCGCCGATTCGACAAATCGTTAGGTCGCTCCCGCAAAAGCGGCAGACCCTAATGTTCTCGGCCTCGCTCTCGCGTGAGATCGAAAAGCTTACCCACGAGTTCCAGCGTGCGCCGAAAATCATCGAGATCGGGCGCCGGGCGAATCCGGCGGAGACAGTGACGCAGTTTGTTTACGAAGTCCGCCCGCATCTAAAACCGGCGCTGCTCTTACATTTGTTAGGCGATCCGCAGTTCGACACCGTGCTCGTTTTCACGCGGACAAAGCACGGCGCGGATCGCATCGCGCGGCGTCTCGAAGGCAGCGGGATAAAGACCGGCACGATCCATTCGAACCGTTCGCAAAATCAACGGCTGCGAGCGTTGAAAGACTTTAAGTCAGGTGCGGTGCGTGTGCTGGTGGCGACAGACGTGGCCGCGCGCGGGATCGATGTCGATGGAATCTCGCACGTGGTGAACTACGACTTCCCGATGCACTCGGAGGATTATGTGCATCGCATAGGGCGCACGGGTCGGGCGCATGCGGTGGGCGATGCGATTAGTTTTGTCACCCCGGAAGATCAAGGGCCGTTGCGTTCCCTGGAGCGCTTTATCGGCCGCGGAATTGTGCGCAAGAAAGCGGAAGGCTTCGATTACAATGAGGCCGCACCGCCACGCGACGAGCGGGGTAGGGGAGGAGCGCGGAAGATTGAGCCACGGCTGCCGGGAAATTCTCCACGTGGAAGCGGCGATCCAATGCGACCGCACGGAGGCTCGTCGCGCAACAGTCGGTCGCGGCGCAATTTCCGGAGGCGTTCGCGTTAGTCTCGGTCGGATTCGTGTAGATAGGTAGCGGAATAGGTGGACGACGCCCTATTTCGTTGACGGAAGTCGCCCTGCTGTCATGTTCGCTACTCAACACGCGTGTCGAAGCGCGCTTGCTTCGATGTCGTTCGTCCTCAAAGGGTGCCCGGTTTTTGGATGAACTTCACTTCACCAATAACCTAGAGAGAGATAACACTATGAAACTACTTACTGCCACTCTGGTGGCACTTGCCTGCTTAGCTGTCGCGCCTATCGTTTCCGCGCAAAGTACGGACAACGCCGCGATTGAGACCAAACTCAAATCGATGGAAGACTCGTGGGCGGCATCCCAATTGCAAAAGGACCGCGGCGCGAGCGTGGTCGCGGGAATGCTGGCGAGCGATTACGCAGGCATGGGCGCGAAAGGCAAAATGCGGGATAAAGCCGAGCAGCTCGAGCATATGAAGAGCGACACGGATACCTACACCGAGTCGAAGAATGACACCATGAAGGTGCATGTTTACGCGCCCAACCTCGCGACGGTTTACGGCACTTCGACAGAAAAAGGTAAAGACAAAGATGGGAAAGAATTCAGTCGTTCCTTTGGCTGGGTTGATACTTGGATGGATCGTAACGGGCAATGGCAATGCATCGCCAGCGCGGTCACTGCGATCATGTAGCAACCAAGACGCGCAATTCGCGCAGAAGCTAATTCCGGCCGTCCGCCGTCCGCGTCTGCGGGATAGCGGACGGTTTCTCATCTCTTTTAATACGCATGCCAGACTCCGCAGCAGAAATGGGTCTCAAGCGAGTAAGGGTTGATAGTTGATCGCGAGCTCGAAAGAACGACATTCAGAAGATGGAAATAAAGCGGAGTGGTTCACAATCGTCAGGTGAAGGGCCGGCTGATTGGTTTACCGGTAGGGTTCGCATTGACCCATTATTCGAGGCACCCGAGCCCGCGCGGGTTCGTGGCGCAAGCGTCACGTTCGAGCCGGGTGCGCGCACAGCGTGGCATACACATCCACTCGGTCAGACGTTGATCGTCACCTCCGGCCTTGGATGGGCGCAGCGCGAAGGTGGTCCGATCGAGCAAATCCGGCCAGGCGACGTGATCTGGTTTGGCCCCGGAGAGAAGCATTGGCACGGCGCGACGCCGGCCACCGCGATGACTCATATCGCCATTCAAGAAGCGCTGAACGGCAAAACGGTTGATTGGATGGAAAAGGTCAGCGACGAACAGTATAAGAAGTTATAGGTGATAAGTGACGAGAGATCGGAAGTCACGACCTTGTCCGAGCTGAAACGGCAGTCTCTTATTACGTAGCTCGCAGAGACTAAGTTACTAGTCGCTTCCGCCTTCTCCGTAATCTCCGCGGTTAGTCCTATTTCCTGCTTAATTAGCGCCGCGGAAGTCTGTTCCCGGACGTGACCGTGTACCTTGGAGTGTCGTTCCAATGGGCCTGTTCGTTCGGCGCAAAGGGTTCAAAGTTTACCTGCGCGTTCGGGCCCGTTTTCAAGTCGGTATAGGCATTCGGGCCGGTTTTCCAACGTTCTTGGTAAGAGGGCGCCGGGACGACAATGATTTCCCTGACTACAACGGGGTTCTGAGCGGGCTGCGCAATCGTATCTCCAACTTTCGCGGTCGGCGCTGGAGAGCTGTAGTAGCAGTAAATCGAAAACGCCAATAAGATAAGTAACATCAATGTTTTCATGACTGGATTGAGTGGTGAGGTAGAAATACCATGATGCTAACAATTGCGTCTCCGCGTCAATTGGTTTTTTGGATCTTCCATTTGCCCGGGAGATCAGAGATCAGCAATCATCCCGTGACGGATTGTCTGGCTTTGTAGGCGCATGTCCGAGCGACCGGGAGCTTTTTACCGCAGAGAACGCGGAGATTCGCAGAGACTATGTGAGGGGAAACGCTGAAACGCTAAAAACTGAAATAAAGCGGCAAGAGCAGGAGATAATGAGCGCGGACAGCGAGCGAGCTTCAAAGCAGAAAGGTAATTCGGCTTTGGTGCCGTATTCCGGATTTCCTTAGAGAATGTTGCAGTTAATTTAGTTTGTCGGTGAATCCGGTCGATTCTTTAAAGCCTGAGAGAGATTGTCCCAAGGACTTCTCGTTAGGCGCAGGAACCGGCTCTTTTTAATACAAGATAAGGAGCCGCCAAAAGCGCAAAACGCACACTGGCGGCCCCTTGTTCAGGTTCTTACGTGTCTTATTTTGGCACTGGATCGGCCGCGAAGTTTGCGTGGACCAACACCCACTTGTTGTCCTTTTTCACATAAACGCGCGTTGATTTTGCCCGGGCCGGTTCCGTTTTTCCATCTTTGTCCTGGGTTAGACCGACATAGTTGTAAGTCAGGATGGCAACATTCCCGTTGTAAACCTGGACTTTGGGATTGGCCATTTCCGAAGAGATGGTCTTGCCTGAATCTTTCCCCGCAGCCTCCGCCAGCCGCGAAATGAGCGCCTTCCCATCGAGACGCGTGGCATACTGGCCATTAAACTCGGTGTAATCATCCGACATGTCCTTCGACTGTTCGGCGACATTCGTCGGATCTTTTATTGCCGCCGCCCATTGCGCCTTGGCCGTGGCAATGACCGCATCGGATATTGCCTGGTCGGCTTGCTGAGCCGACGCATTCATCGTGAAAGCCGTACAAGCGGCAGACACGATTAATACCAACATTAATTTTTTCATTCTGTTTTCCTCCGGGGAAATCCCCGTATGTTTGAGCTGACCACGCTCAATGTTTATTTGGCGACGGACAACGGTCTCCAGTTATTGCCGCCGAACCGGTTAAAAGCCGGATGCTCGCTTTTTTGCGTTAGACTCGGAATAGTGAGCCTCACGGGTAAGTCAATCCAATTCGCTAGACTGGTCCGACGCTGGTGACCCGTATCGGTGGCTGGTATAGCAATGTTGCGGGGTTGTGCTGGGTAGTGCGTCTCGCTTGCTGGTTGGAAAGCCCGGGCTCGACGCTTCGCGTCTGCGCTACGGCTGCGTTCCGCGGAAAACGGCCTTTTCCCATCGCCTCCGCTGGGAGGACGTCCGCGAAGGCGAGTCGCCGTTCGCCAACACGCGAGGCGCGCGCGCTAGCCAGGCGTCCGAATTTGCACCCTGATACTATACCAGTTGCAGATACAATCCACTAGTTCCGCACCGCTCCCTGCGCCTGAAAGAGGGCTTGACGGCTTTGAAAGCGTCTCGGTTTATCTCGAGGAGCAAAGTTTATCGGCAACCGGTAACCTCGGACACGGTTTATGCGGGCAAGTTTTATGTTTTGCGCTAGTTTGGAACTGTGGCAGGCGGACTACTTCGAGCTACAGCGGTGTTATTTTGCACGCCGCTCGTTTTCGCCGGCATCCTCAATCTTCTCGCGCACGTGCTGGTTTATCATCCACATCCTTATCGCGCGAACTACCACCAGCTAATATCTACGGGCGTAGTCGAGTTGCCGTTCAAGACGAGAGCTGGCTCGCAAACTTCCTTTTACCTCCCGCCTCACGACGGTTCCGCTTTGCCTGCTCGACTTTGGGTCCTCTTCTGCGGCAACGGCTCGCTCGCGCTCGATTGGCTCCCGCTCGCGCGCCGGGATCAAAATGCGGGCGATGCCTTTCTGCTGATCGATTATCCCGGTTACGGAAAAAGCGAAGGCTGGCCGAACATCGCGAATACAGGCGCAGCCGCCGAAGGGGCGCTGGTGGCGTTGGCAGCGCGGCTCGGCGTAGGGCCGGGAGCATTGGAGCCGCGGCTAAATACCATGGGACATTCGCTCGGCGCGGCGGCGGCACTCGATTTCGCGAGCCGCCATCCGCAGGTAGGCCAGATCATTCTATTCGCACCTTTCACTAGCCTGCGGGAAGAAGCCGCTACTTTCATCAGTCCTCTTTTGTCGCACCTGCTGATCGCGAACTACGACAACCGGGCTGGGTTAAGACAACTGGCACAGCGACAACCTCCACCGCGCGTGGCGATCTTTCACGGCCTGCAAGATGGAATGATCCCGGCCAATATGGGTCGAGAATTATCCGCGGAGTTCCCAGGTTTCGTCACCTTCCACGGTATCCCGGAAGCTACTCACGATACCGTAGTAGCTGAGGCGGAAAGCAAAATACTTCGCTCCATGTCTCAGTAATCGCGGCTACAACTAGCACTCCATCCACCCATCATCAGGCGCATGGGCTTCGGCGCCTCTTACGCCGCTTGCTTCTCCGCCTTCAACGTCGCCATGTCGATGACGAAACGATATTTCACGTCGCTCTTTATTACCCGCTCCCAGGCTTTGTTGATATCCTGGATGGAAGTCATCTCGATTTCCGGCAGGACATTGTTTTTCGCGCAGAAGTCGAGCATCTCCTGCGTCTCTTTGATTCCGCCAATGCCGGAGCCACCGATGGAACGGCGTTGCATGAGAAGGTTGAAGATTTTGGGGTGAAGGATGGGGCGTGGCCGGCGCGCCGACCAGCACCATGGTGCCGTCGCGTTTGAGCAGGTTGATGAACGCATCGAGATCGTGCGCCACGGAGACGGTATTGACGATGAGATCGAGTTTGCGGGTATAACGTTCCATCTCTTTTTCGTTTTTGGAAATGACGACGTCGTCCGCGCCGAGCTTCTTGCCATCGGCAACCTTTCCGGGATGGGTAGTAAAGAGAACAACTTTGGCGCCCATGGCGTGCGCGAGTTTAACGCCCATGTGACCGAGGCCGCCAAGCCCGACGATACCGACGGTCTTGCCGGGTCCGGCGTTCCAATGGCGCAGCGGTGAATACAAAGTAATTCCAGCGCAGAGAAGCGGCGCGGCCTTGGCGGCGTCCATCCCATCCAGGATGCGCAGCACATAATATTGATCGACCACGATGACACTGGAGTAACCGCCCTGGGTCTGCCGACCAGTTTGTTTTTCTATCCCCATGTAAGTGCCCTGCATTCCTTCCTCGCAGTAGTTCTCGAGATCGGCTTTGCAGTTATCGCAGTGACGACAGCTATCGACAATGCAACCGACGCCAACCACGTCGCCACACTCCCTTTCCGACAAGCTGCATCGCGCCGTAACCGACGCGATTGAGAGAATTGTCAGTGCCGGGGAGAGTGAAGTTACTTCCGAGATTCATTGTGGTCGCTTTTCCATTGCTGATGGTTTCCTCTGCAACCCTACCAATTCAGAGCCCTTGGTAAACAAGTTTAGTAAAGACGTCGCCGGTGATAAACGAGGTCGCCCACTTGCTATCGTAGGCGGCGGTTGCTTTGGCGGCGATAACTTCGTCCAACGATTTGCCTTCTTTCTTTAGCGCGGCGACGCGATCGCGGATTGTGACCAGCATGTCGCGATATTCGGTCAGTTCCGGTTTTCCTCCGATCTTGCCGTGCCCCGGGATAATAATTGTCTTCTCACTCACTTGCGCGAGGTTCGTCTCGGCCGCCTTGATCATGCCGTTGATGTTTCCGCCGGTGGAATAATCGATGAACGGATAGTGACCGTTCCACCAGGTATCGCCACAGTGCAAAACATCCGCCTCGGTAAAGTAAGCCGAGATATCGCCATCGGTATGGCTGGGGCCGTAGTAGGCGAGCGCGATCGTTGCGCCATTAAGGTGCAAAATCTTTTCCTGGTCGATCACTTCGCTCGGGATCGCGCCCGCGGGTGAGGGCGGGAAGGTAAAGTCCCACGCATCTACTCGCGTGCTAGTGGCAAGATGTTTGCGCGTATTGTCATGAGCGAGAATGGTCGCGCCGTCCGCGTGCATCCATTCATTGCCATCGGTATGATCGAAATGCCAGTGCGTGTTAACGAGATGCCTAATAGGATCTGCACTGAGTTTGGCCAGCGCTTCTGTGATTTTCGTGCGCGAAGTCGAGAAACCGGAATCGATGATCACCTTGCCATCTGATCCGGTAAGCACAGCAATGTTACCGCCCGAGCCAATCAGCGCACTCACATCTCCGGGTAACGCCTGAGTCGTGATGGTTGCCGTCTCAGCATGCTTGCGCGCCGTAGCCACAATATTTTCGCTATCGGCGAATAGCTCACGCGGAGACAGCCAGGTAGCAGCGGTTAGAATACCAGCAGAGGCAATGAAGCGGCGGCGAGAGAAGTAATAAGGTTCTTTGGCTATCGAGCGGCGTTTTTGAATCATACGTTCGTCCATTTTCCTAAAAGTACGGACGCCTCGCGCGCTTTGCAAGCGCGAGGAAGGACTTGGCCGGAGTGGAGCTACGTGTTCCGGCTCGAACGAAAGCCAGGTTTAAGTAAGTGCGGTACAACTCTTGTGTCTATCCGAAGAGTGATTTACTCGATCGGCTCGAAACCGGCGAACATTTCCTTCGTCTCAGCAACCGTGTTCAATGGGACACAGTCGCAGATGGCGAAGAACTTGTCCCACATCGCGAGTACGTTGGGGTTCTTATGTGCAGCCTCGATGGCTTCGCGCGATTTCCATTCTGAAACTTCGATAATCGTGCCATCCTGCGCGCGGACGATGGTCGGCACGCGATCGGTAACCAGATCTTCCTGACGCAGGGTTGGCACGCGACTGCGCACGAGATCGAGGATCTCGCGTTCTTTCCCGGGCTTGGGCCGGTAGGCGACAATCACAACGACTCCGTTCATGCCTGTTTCATAGCGACGATTCTCAAATAAGTCATCAAAATTCGGCGACGGAAAGTTGAGGACAAGGCGAATTATACGTCAGGTGATTTCCTCGAACTCGCCGCGCTCGCGATTTTTACGGACGCGGTCCCATGGGAAACATTTGCCGTTCATTGCAATGTAAACACCAGAAGGCAGCACCTGCGCAAACGACAGTGCACTCCCGAGGTTGAAGAGGCCGTCGGAGCTGCCGAAAGCATACGGAATCATCGCCCCGGTAAGCACGACTGTTTTTCCTGAAGTAGCTCGCGCGATCGCCGCCGCCGTTTCGGCCATGGTATCGGTGCCATGAGTAATGACGATGCGGTCTTCCTGTGCTTGCGCGCAGTTTTGGACGATTAGCGCGCGGTCGGTTTCGGTCATATCGAGACTATCGATCATCATCACCGTCCGGATAGTAACTTCTACTTTGGATCGTCCCAGCCGAAGCATCTCGGCCAAATGAGTGTCCTTAAAGTAAAGTTCTCCATTCCGTTCGTTGTACTCCTTATCGAAGGTGCCCCCGGTGACGAGAATGCGAATAGGCATGGTAAAGCAAGTTAGTTAAGTGGAATTAGCGTTAGACGAGGCGAATCGCGAATACTTCCTCACTTTCGCAGCGGCTCTTTCGGCGCCATTGAGGCCACGGTCCATTCAAATCGCGGATTGCCGCGAAGGGGAATCCAGCTTGGATGGACCTTGAGCCGGCCATAATTTACATAGCTTGGTATTGCGACCAGCTTCTGCAACAATTCGATGGCGCGATCGTGTTCACCGGTCCAAGTACAAACTTGAGCAAAACTCTCGAGAACCAGGGCGCCGTCGTAAACATCTTTCGACAGCGGCATCAAATCTACTGCGTGCTGCGCCTCGTGCAGCGCCAGCTCCTTCTGTCCGAGGCCCGCATCGACCTGCGCCAGGACGGCGAGGGTTCGCGCGTGTTCCGGCTTAAGTAGAAGGCGTTGCTCTAAAATAGCGCGGACCTGGGCGAAGGCAGCCTGCGCGGCAGGCAGATCACCTTTAGCGCGCGCGATCATCGCCTCATACCATGCCTTGGGATAGTAGAAGCTAAAGTCGATGTCCTGAAAATCCTGTCGTGGCGAAATTGCCAGCGCTTGCTCAGCCCTGGCGTAATCGTGATCCAATATCGCGAGCAAAACGCGGGTGGGTGTTTCACCGCCACCCACATCCAAATCCGCCGGCGCCTTGGCCAGCACTTCACGCATTGGGCTCGTATCGCCGGTGAAAAAAAACTGCGTCGCGGCCTGTCGATAGCGCACGATTGGGGTGTCGTCTCCGGCTGCGATGACATTTCGGGAAACCTCATCCGAGAGGGGAAACCTTCGTTCCAGCACGTAAGTATCGGCCAGAAGATTGTAGGCATTTGGGTTGCGCGGATCGAGGCGAACGGCGGTGATAAAATCCTTCTCGGCTTCCGGAAAATGATTCTGCCGTCGGTTGATGTAGCCCGACAAAATGAAAAATGGCGTGCTATTTGGGAGACCCGGTCGGGCAATCGCCAGCTCGGATTGCGCGCGGTCGTAGTCGCGCTGACAACGAAAGTAGTAGTCTGCCATGGCCAGGTGCGCTTCGGCCGAATCGGGGCGAAGCCGGAGCGCTGCCTTGGCGGCTGCTTCTGCCAGAAGGACGCGATTTGCCGCCGGATCGAGATCGAAGAAATAGAGGAGAGAGTGAACGCGCGCGAGATAACAATAGGCCAGGACGAATTGTTCATCTTGCGCGGTTGCTTGTTCGAGCGCCTGCAACGCCTTCAACAACGCCGCCCGCACGTCCTCGGCAATGATATAGCTATCGATGGTTCCTTTCGCCTGAAGGTATAACTCAAAGGCGACCAGATCGTGAGTAGGACGCTCTTCTATCTCAGCCTTTTGCGCTGGTGAAAGCCTGGCTTGTAGTTGATTGGCGATGGCCTGGGCAAGTTCGCTTTGAATGGCGAACAGATCTGCAACATCACGATCATAGGTTTCGGCCCAAAGTTGCGAGTCGGTTCGCGCATCGATAAGATTGGCGCTGATCCGAAGGCGATTTGGCGGCGCGCTTTGGACCGATCCTTCAAGGATATAAGCGACTCGAAGTTGCTGCCCGATCTCGCGCAGATTGCGGGTAATGCCGCTCTTATATTGCCTTACACTGGTGTGACTGATTACCTTTAAATCCGAAACTTTCGAGAGATTAGTGAGAATTTGATCCTGCACGCCGTCGGCGAAATAACTGTTTTGCTTGTTGTCACTTAGATTCTCAAACGGCAGGACGGCGATGGACTTATCGGAAATCGCGGGAGGGGAAGCGCTTTCGAGCGATGAGGAGGGCGCGGAGGGGTGTCCGGAAAAAGCGAAGTAAGCGACGGCGATTGCCAGCAAAGCAATGCTCGTCCAGACGAGCGGCCAGCGCAGTCTCTTTGGCGCTGATGTAATTACCGGACTCGGCGGCACCTGCGTAAGTTTTTTCGGTATTTCCGCGTTACCGATCTCATCGGAATGAAAATTAACGATTCCCAGGCGCACCCCATGTTTAACATCAAATTCTCCCAGCGGATGCAAGTAGGGCCGCCAGACACGATAACTCTCCAGGTCCTCCGCGATGTGTCGCGAAAGCAGAATGTGCCCGGCATCGCCGCAATCCATTACGCGCTGGGCGATGTTGATGCCGGCGCCGGCGATATTCGAGCGATCGTTCACATCGGTTACGCCGCTGACCGGTCCGCTATGCATTCCCATGCGCACGCGAAACTTCGATTGCCCGCGCAAAGCCTCGGCCAGTTGCACGGCGCAGCGGGTCGGTGCTTCCGGCGTAGTGAAAAACGCCAGGGCCATTCCGTCGCCCGTGGGCAGGCGTGAGAGTTTGTTAGCTTCTTCCGCCGCCCGAAACGCGGCCGTCGCCCGCACAAGGCGGTTCAGCTCCGCGGTTACTTCGCGTTGATCATCCACCGGCAGAGTGGAGTAACCGATCACGTCAATGAAAAGCACGTGGGCGATTTCCAACTCGAAATCGATTTCAGGCTGGGCAGACATCTCTCTGGAAACTTAGACCATCGAGGGAATTCGGCGCTGCAAATTTATTTTGCGACTTTTGTCTTTTTCAACCTCGATTGGCTGAATTGACCGGGAAACCGCGGATCAATAGATAGCGCAGGCCGGAATGCCGCCCTTGGAAGGACGGGCGCTGTCCCGTCCTCGCCCACCGGATAGCCGGGCTCGCGAGAGGGTCGCCCTAACGAGAGCTCTCGCTAGCCCTGTTTACCTCTGAAAAATCAGGGAGGCGTGGTAACCCCAAAAACCGAGTGAGTTTGACATTACTCACGCAAGCGGAGCCGGCCTTGGTGCCAAAGGCTGCACGTTGATCGCGCAGAGCGGATCTTGTGACAAGCAATTCGCGGTCGGTGGAATTACCTGGCGGCGCAACGCTTCCACACTCAGGATCGCTTCTAAAGCGGGGGTAGCCCCCAGGCAATGACCAGTAATCGGTTTCGTGGAGCTGCACGAAACTTCTTTACCGTCGATCAATGCCTTGATCGAATTCGCCTCCCCCGCGTCGTTCAACTTCGTTCCTGTTCCGTGCGCGTTAATGTAATCGATGTCGTTCGAACTAAGATTCGCCAGTTGCAACGCTTGTTCCATCGTTCGCCTCAAGGCCGATCCTTCCTGACTGACGCCGGTCCGTCCGCAGTTGTCCAGCGTCAGGGCCCAACCTACGAGCCGTGCCAGGGTATCCACGCCGCGGGTCTGCGCCGCCCGCGCCGATTCCAATACTAGAAACGCACTTCCCTCGCCGACTACGGTTCCATTCCGATTCACATCGAAGGGACGACATGTCTGGGAAGCGTCTTCATTGAATCCGATTACACCGGTAGCCTGCAACTGTTCCAGCAATGGCGGATACAATGGCGCTTCGGTCCCGCCTACCAGCATCGCGTCGGCGTGGCCAAGCAAGATCTGCTCGGCGCCGAGCGCAATCGCGACCGCGCCTGAAGCGCAAGTAGCCGAAATCGACGCTCCCGGTCCTTCTAATTTAAAGGATTGCGCCAGCGCCCCGGTGAGGGAACCGAAGGTGGAATCCGACGCGATTGACGGCGGCAATTTACGTCCGTCCTTACGCAGCGATTCGATCCGTTTGCCGAGCGGCCCGCGCGACGAGCCGATCATACTCCCACACGGTCGGCTCTGTAGGCATCCGCCAGGCCAGGCCTGAGTCCCCACGCCTCGTTAGCTGCCATCCAGGCCATTTGCACGCACCGGTCCAGTTTGCGCACGGAGCGCAATTCCGGCCGCGAGACATCTACTTCTGGCGCAGCGCAAACCGCGAAGCGAAAGCTTCCTTGGTCGCTAACAAATTCTTGCCAGGCGGCCAAACCTCTCCCAGCAAACGCGCGTTGCCATAAGGCTTCTACTGACTCGCCCGCGGCCGAAAACGATCCCATGCCAGTGACGACAATCGGTTTTTCGCGCAATAAGTGTGCGATGACGGAGCTCATGCGTCTGACGGTTCAACTCTCTTCGCCGAACCATTCCGCTGGAAGCAAGCAAGCAGGTAGTCGGTGCAGCGCCCTTGGTGATTACGCATAAGAGGAAGCGTGTGCTGAAGCAGAAATCGGCCCGCGCGCATCATATCTGGACGATTTCCCCAATACTCTCCGGGCACCGCTGGTCCTATCTCGAGCTTGAAATTCCATCGTCCGCATCGGTCATTCAACAGGGAATCAGCTCTTCAGTTATTTCGCATTGATTGATCATCCACCGGGACGACACAGCGGTCGTCCAACTTGCGTGTAGTGATGCCGCTTCTATTGGCGTAAAGCGCGCGGCCTTAGGGTAGCACAGGCGTCCCGCCTGGGGGGCCAATGGGCCTCCCTGCCCGGTGTATATTGGGGCTGCGAACTGATCATGGATCACCGGGCGAGACGCCCAGTGGCCGCACAGGCAAGATGCCTGTGCTACGGCGACAGAGTGCCGTCACTAAAACCCTCCGATTCGCGGTTTTCCTCCCACCGAACTTCTATACCGTTGCGGCCGAACAATGCCTTAATCGAAATTGACTCCGCCGCGCCAAGGTTTTTCGCTTTTCCTCGTTTTTTCTGCTTATCAATACCGGATTCTTACTCTATCATCGTTTGCCATGAGTGTCCCCCAACTCGTCGAGCACTTTCCGTCGCCGGATGCCGGGAACGTCGTGCCCCCACCTCCCGCGGCTGCGCCACGAGGACACCGGACGCAGCGGTTGGTGCGATCGATGGATCCGCGGTTCAGGCGGATGGCGCGGATGGCGGCGCAGGAGTGGGCGCCTTCGCTCGTTTTTTTCGTGCTTGATGTCGCGGTCTGGCTTTCGCTCTACGGTTTGATTACCTATTTGCGCCGTGACGAATCCTTCACGGGTGGAATCCAGTTTGCGCTTGTCGATCTCATTCAACTTGGCGTAATTGTATTGGCTCTCTTCGTCATCGGTGGTTACAGCGCGCGCACCGAGACGCGAAGTCTGGCTTATACGGCGGAGCATTTGATCGCGATGATCTGCGCGTTGGCGCTGAGTGCGCTGTTGATTTACAGCGCGGCAACGTTCGATCATTCGATGCGGCCGAGCCGAATGAATGTGTTGGTCAGCTTCCTTGTTTTTGCGTCGCTCTCTTTGTTTTACCGGCGGGCGATGCGTGGTCGCATTGCGGTGACGGCGGCGAACCGCGCGTTCCTGGTGCTCGGTTGCGGCGAGCTGGCGGCGGAGTTCTATCAGTTCTATCGCCGGTCGGAAAACCAGCAGCGGCTGGAGTTTGTCGATCTCGAAAATACGCGGGCGGGGCAACGCATTGCCGGACCGGGTTCGCCATTAATCGAAGGGGGGATCAATGAAAAACTGCGCCAGCCTGCGCGCCGCTACAGCGGGATCATCCTGGCGGAGCGAGTGGATCGGTTGCGGCCGGATTTGCTGGATCGATTGATCCGGACGCAATTCCAGCGCACGCGGGTTTACACGCTGGAATCATTCTACGAAGCGCATTGGAAACAAGTGCCGGCGCATTCGATCGATCCTTTCTGGCCGATCCAGGCAGGCTTTCAGCTTTCCCGAACTTCGCCCTATCATTACCTGAAACGATTGTGCGATCTGGCGGCGGCGGGAATCGGCCTGCTCGTCTTCGCGCCTGTGATGGCGATGATTAGTCTAACGATTTACCTGTGCGATGGCGGCCCGGTTATTTTCCGCCAGCGACGAGTGGGGCGGGATGATGGGCATTTCACCGTCTTCAAGTTTCGCACCATGCGGCATGCGCCGGAAAGCGGGGCTAACGATATCTATACGCGAGCGAATGATTCTCGCATTTTTTTCTTTGGGCGCTTGTTGCGCAAGCTGCGGCTGGATGAGCTGCCGCAGCTTTGGAATGTGCTCAGGGGCGAGATTAGCTTAATCGGCCCGAGGGCAGAAAGCACCGAGTGCGCGGACCGCTATCGCGCGAAAATCCCATTCTATCATTTCCGCCATCTGGTAAAACCGGGTATTACCGGCTGGGCGCAGGTAAATTATCCTTACGGCGAGGGCGAGGAGGACGCGATCGCAAAGCTCACCTACGACTTGTATTACATCCGGCACTACTCGTTGACGCTGGATGCGATGATCGTTTTGAAGACTATCTACACGATGTTTTCGGGGAAAGGGCGGTAGGTTCTGTAGCCGCGGCTCCGCCCCGTCCTCCGGTTTTGCGTCTCACAGAGACGCGACTACAAGAAGACGTCTCACAGAGACGTGGCGATGAGAAGATGCGTGCACGGCTTGCGGAGACGTGGCTACATGGGCCGGGACGATGAAGGCAATCTTTCGATACGGCGCTCGCTGGATTTTGTTTGGTGCGCTTGTTTTCGCGCCGTGGGCTTATGGCGCCACGGAAGCATGGGCGATCAACGCCCTTAACTATCTGCTGCTGGCAATGGTTGGGTGCTGGGGAATTGAGTTACTTGTCGATCGCCGCCGGCCACGCCTGTCACCGTATGCGGCTGTCGTTGTCACTCTCATTTTATGTCTTGGATGGTGGATGGTGATTAATGCGAACGCGACCCATGATTATGAGTACGATCTCTTCGTTCCAATCCAGCCGCTGTTTCCCAATGCGGCGGGGTCGGTCGATCATTTGTTAAGCGCGGCGATGATGGTGCGTATCACGCTGTTACTTGCCACTATTTCGTTTGTAGCTGACTCGATGCGGGAGCCGGAGTTCGTGATTCAGCTTTGGTGGATGGTGGCGCTGGCGGGAACTTCCATCGCGGTTCTGGGATTGCTGCAAAAAGCGACGGGAGCGGAGGTAATCTTTTGGAAGAAGCACCTGGGCCCGGAGCCGCCATCGCTTACTTTCTTCGCGACCTATGTTTATCACGCGAACGCGGGAGCGTTCCAAAATCTCACCTGGCCCTTCGCGGCGGGGCTGGCACTGCGCGGGATGGAAAGGAACGATCATCCACTCCGGCGCGCGCTGCTGATTTCCTTCGCGGTGATCGATCTGGTGGCGATCATGGCGAATACTTCGCGCGCAGCACAATTGATTGGCGGCCTGCTCCTGTTTTTGTTGCTGATGTTTTTTTTGCCTTCATTTCGAAGGCGGGCAGCGCAACGTTCGTGGAAAGTGACGGCGGCATTCGTGTTTCTGCTGGTACTGGCGATTCTGGCGATCGCTTACTCGAGTCAATGGACGCGAGCGCTGGCACGTTGGCAGATCGAGAGCGGCCCCGACCCGGGAGGCGGGCGGCGAGATGCGGCGCGATTCGGGTGGCAGACGGCGAAGGAGGCGGGCTGGTTCGGATTTGGGCCGGGGACATTTCGGGTGGTTTTTCCGCGTTATAGCATCGATCTGGCCGGGACGTGGCGATTTCTGCACGAAGATTATTTGCAAACAATCATCGAGTGGGGCTGGGCCGGGATGGTGTGCTGGGTGGCGTTGATAGTTGGCGCGACGGGCGCGGGAGCTCGCGCGATCTGGCGGCGGTCAAGGCAACTGTTGCCGAGGTATCGAACGATAACGGGAATTGCGGTGATCGCTCTGGCCGGGGTGTTGATTCATGCGGTGGTGGATTTTCCGCTTCAGATTGCGTCGATTCAATTGTATGCCGCGGTCTGTCTGGGAATATGTGAACGGAAGTGATGGAGACGAGGTTTGTGAGCCGCGCGCAAGGGACGAGAAGTGGACGCACGTCTCATAGAGACGTGGCTACAAGCGCGAAAACCATTTGGTTTTTGATGGATTGTTTTGTTGTGCCGAGTCGGGAGGAAGGCGAAGGAATTTTCTTAGCTCGAAGAGTTGCGCTTCGTTTGAGAGGTCCCTCACCCTGAAAAGGCTCGGGATTCGGGATGACGAAGGAACACGTCTACTATAGAACGTGCCTACATCCGATCTCCGGTTTCGCGTCTCACGGAGAAGTGGCTACAGAAACGCATTACCGAGACGCGGCTAGAGAAAACGCCTCGCAGAGACGCGGCTACGTTCCTTCGGCGCCATTACTTGAGCTGGAGGCGCGATGGTGGCGATCGTATTGGGCGCCGCCGTAGGGACCGTTCTCGCTCCCGTAACCGTGGGAGGCATAGTAGTAATAGTAGCCGGCGCCGCGGCGGCGCGGAAGACGATTCAACACCAGGCCGGCTGGTCGAACATTCGCGGCGCTCATGAGAGAAAGGGCGCGATTGATGGCGTTGCGCGGGGTTTTCCCAGCACGCACGACCATGCAACTGGTGTGGGCGTACGGAATCATGAGCAACGTGTCGCTGACGGCAAGGACCGGCGCGGTATCGACAACGATGCGATCAAACATTTTGACCGCTTCCTGGATAAGCTTTTGAAAGCAGTCGCTGCCGAGTAACTCTGCTGGGTTGGGAGCGATCTGACCGCCGGCGAGAGTGAATAGTTGCCCGGTCGATTCGCCCGGGTCGCGACCGCGAGCCCGATTAAGCGACTCGCTTTCTACACTGGCAACTAGCTGCATCGCTTCTTCGAGCGAGCTGTTACCCACCAGGCAATCGACTACTCCAGGCTGGTTCTTCTCCGATTTACCAAGTTTATCTCCAAAAATTTTGTGAACACTCGGCCGGCGCAGGTCGCCATCGACTAACAAGACACGGAAACCTTGCTGCGCGAGGGAGAGGGCGTAGTTCACACTGGTGAAACTTTTGCCTTCATTCGGCAGCGCGCTGGTAAATAGGAAAACACGGCGTTCCACTTCCGGGCCGAGCAAAGAAAGAGCGGCCCGCAAGTTCCGAAACCCTTCGGCAATCACGCCTCCGGGCGCTTCGTGCACCAATCGATACTTGGCCGCTTCACGGGGATGAGAGCGTTTGTCGTCCGTTGGTTCGGCTTCGCTCGATTTCGTTTCGGGAATCGCCGCCAGCACGGGCAAACCCAGGACTGCTTCTGCTTGATCGACGGTCTTGATCGAGCGATCGAGCGCATCTGCCCCAAAAACGAAAGCCAACCCCACCGCTAACCCTCCAAGCAGGCCAAACAGGATGGTCTTTCCCGGCACCGGGCTAACTGGCGAACGCGGCACAACCGCGTGCTCCGCCACGCTGACCGCGTTCGCTTTCACATCCTTCGTCAGGTCAGTGGATTTGATTTGGCGCAGGACGCTTTCGTAAAGAGCGCGATCACTCTCGGCCTGGCGGGCAAGTTCCTGGTAGCCGATGGCAGCACGATTTAAAGCTACCGCGGTTCCTTGTTGTTCGTGCAACTGGCTTTGCAGGTTTGCTTCGGTGGTTTTGGCTTGAGCAATCGCGTTTCGTAACAATGGTGGTTGCGCTTTGGCGGCGCGTCGGAGCGCTTCGTTCGCTTCGCGCAGAGCGGCCTTGGCAGCCATCATGCGCGGATGTTTGTCCTTGTAACGAAGCGCGAGGGTGCCGATCTCGGCCTGGATGGTAGTGACATTGCGCCGAGCTTCAGCGACCAGCGCCGAGGCCGAGATACTCGGGATGGCTACCAATTGATCGATATCGTCGCCCGCCTGTTCGATCTGTTGTAGCTCACCTTCGAGCCGCAGGCGATCGGTCTTGGCCGCGGTAAGCTTGCTACTTAGGTCCTGTAGCTTGTCTTCCACAATTCCACCGCGCGTTCCGCCCGCGCCGGAGCCGCTGCCGGTTTGACTACCAGTGGAGGTGGTGCCGCCGCCGAGTTGCAACGCGTCCGGAGTTTTTTCTTTGAAGTCGGCAACGGCTGCTTCGCTCTTTTGCAGGTTAGCTTTCAGGCGCTCTTCTTCCTCCAGCAAATAACGCAAGGTATCCTGGCTAAAGGAGGCGCGGCGCTCGATGGAGTTGCGGATATATTCGCGACCAACCGCCTCAGCCAGGCGCTGCGCCATCACGGGATCGCCGTTGGTAACATAAAGGTCAATCAAACGCGTGCCGCGCCGAATAGTAGCCTTTACCATTCCTGAAAGCGCGCCGGCCAATGCTTCTTCCAGTGGAGTGAAATTCATTCCCTCGACGAGATTTGGCTGAGTGCGCAAGGATGGGTTAGTCTTCGCCGGCGAAGGTGTGGCGGGCGCACTTCTGGCTCTGCCAAGCAATGCCTTGCCGTTGTCATCGGCCAAACCTTCCGCGCGAATCACGCGCGCGAGCATCTGGCGGTTAGTCAAATTTTGTTCGATCGTGCGGAGCGCTTCCTGGCTGGCCAGGAACATGGAACGCATGCGCATGGGCGAATCCTCCCCGGTCACAAAGGTCGGTTCCTGGAAATCGACTTCGAGGACGGCGTGCGATTGATAGGTTTTCGGTGTTTTGCCGAGATAGCCGAGCGCAATGAAAAGACCGGCGATCAAGCAAAGCGCGACGATCCAGATGCGCTCGAGCAAAGCGTGGAAAAATTGGCGCAGATTAAAACCGCGCTGCGGCTCGAGCATGACGTCGATTGCCGGATTAAGGGGGCGAGAAGGAGACGCGGGGGGCGTAGTCATGGAGCGACGACAATTCTACTACAGAGCGAAGAGAAGCGCATTAGCAGAAATTAGAAGATGCTTTCGCCGACGGTAACTGTGTCGCCGGGCAAAACAGTAAAGCCGGCGCCGCTTCCGCGCGCGAGTCGTTTGGCATCTACCTTGACCATCTCATCACGACCGCTGGCGCGCCGCCGCACACTGACGCGTTCCGGCGCGGCGATACGAGTGTAACCGCCGGCCATGGCGACCGCTTCGAGCAGGTCCACGCCCTCGGGGCTGCCATCGGGCATTTCGTAACTACCGGGGCGATTGACCTGACCCAGCATGGTGAAGCGGCGTTTGGCGTAACCCACCAGCATGACGTTGACACGCGGATTGACCAGATAATCGCGACCATACATTTGAGTGAGTCGCGCTGCCGCCTGGGTCAGGCTGAGGCCGGCGAGATGAACCGAACCCAGCAAAGGCACGGCGAGATTACCTTCGGCATTGAGACGGCCGCTGGTGCGCAACTCGTCTTCGCCGAAAACATCGACCGCGATCTGATCGTTCGCGCTCAGGACATAACCCGAGGGTGC
>DAIOVO010000030.1:0-7175 GCA_036758965.1 Chthoniobacterales bacterium | reverse complement strand
GTAGAAATGTGGGCCGCGCAGGCTCGGCCCGTGCGGCGCTGGAGGGCGCGGGCGATTGCGCGAAAGCCGCGCAGCTAACAAGAAATAGGCAAAGGAAGAATCGTTTAACCATGGTTAGAAGGTGAGGGTGGAACGCAGACCGATTTGATTATCGTAGAAACTGAATTGCGCCAGGTCGCTGGCGTCTTCGCGATAGAGATAGTAAAAGCCGAAGGTCCAGAAACGGGTGATGTTCAAATCCACCGCCGGTTCGAAATAAAAGTAATTGTCTGCTCTGGTGCCGCTCACGTCATTGATTGTACTAAAATAGCTCGATTTCGAATAGCCCAAGTTTACACTTAAGTAAATGCGGTGGAAAAAGCGCTGCATGACATTGAGATTGATCGTGTAGGAACCGTAATCCTGCCCGGCGGTGGAAGCCGAGGTATTGGTTCGCCCACTGCCGCTGAGCATAATATTGGTGCCATCAAAAGGTTGATACATCACCGCCAGCTCATAGACGGGCGCAAAATAATTGCCACGGCCAGTCCCAAACTGGCGCACTTCCACGCCACCGGATGCGCTCAGGCTCAACTTGCCGCCCGGAATGTAGTTTATTCGCAGATTTAGCTGCTCGAAAGTTTCGCCGGAGTTTGCCTGATCCGAAGTGGTATAGCCGAGAGTCACGCCCGCGCCGAGAGTGAGCTTGGGACTGTAAACGTAATTGAAGAACAGGTTACTGTTAATGGATTGCGAGCTAATCAGGTTGTTGTCCTGATAATCGGAGACCGAGTAGCTGGCGTTGCTGCTTAGATAACTCTTGCCGCTGAGGTCGTAGCTGGCGCTGAGGTTGGAAGTGTAAGTGTTGACCGCTGCGCTGCCGCCTGCATCCGTATTGGCCTGGACACCGGTCGTATTCGACAAATTGTTAATGCTCGTGCCATCAAGGATGCGTACATCTTCACTCAGACCAACGGAAAGCTTTCCAAACCGGTGCTGTCCCGACAACCGAATCAGGTGCTCGACCGCGTTGCGGCTGGACGTTTTCGCAAACAAATAAATGCTGGCAATATAATCAAAGCCGAGGGAGTTAAAGCTATCGCTGCCCACGTCGCCGAAGCCGAGATGAATGCCCGGCTCGATCGCGGTGTAGAAATCCGAAACGCGCTGGGAGTGGCTAATGTTGATGTTGTCGTCGTACACTTCGCGCACAGTCACCCCGAAGCTGTATCGAAATCGGCGCACGTTTTCGTTGACCGGATTAAGACCGCTGGTAACGACCTGCACTTCGGATTGGGAAGGCAGCTCCGGCTCGCTGAAGGTTGGTCGCGGCTCGGGCGCAGTGGGAATAGGAATGGGTGTTGGTTCTATCTCCGGCAGTTGCTGGGCACAAGTGATCGCGGCGAAGCAAACCAGACCGCAAACGATGGCAGCGGCATTCCACGAGAAAAGCATTTCGATTTTCACCAGGGCGGAAGCTGCCGCCTTTCCTCAAACTCGAACTGCAACAGATGCTCGACTCGAAAGCAATCGCCATAATCGGATTTCGTCGCGATCGGATCGGGGGAGGCGTGATGCGCGCCGCTCGCATCGACGCGAATGCGTTCGTGCGGCCAAATGGTGCTTGTGTGATCGGCTTTCGCCGGCGCCACATCGACGTGGCCGCGCGCGCAAAAAACCTCCAGCGAATCCGCGCGCGCATCGACCAGGAAAAGCGCAGCCGAGCCAGCATCAATTTTCGCGCGCGACGTTTCCAGATGCAGCTGGGACGTGCTGAAAAGATGTTCGTCGAGCCGCACAATCATTCGCCCGGCGCGCAGTTGAGCCCTGGCAATGCGCTCGCGCATGCCGTCGGCGGTCTCGTTGCCATCAATCGCGATCTTCAAATCTGTGATCGCCAGCGCGCTCTTTGAATCGACGCGTGCGAGCAACCCTGGAAGCAAAGCAAGGTCAAGGAAACTGTCGAACGCCGTTTCGACGGTGGATCCGCGAAAAATATTTTCGCCGGCAAAGACCGGGCGAGTTTCGCCTTTGGCGGTGACGAAAGCGTTCCTGCCATCCAGCACCATGGCGCCCGGACGATGGGTGGAAATTCTCTCGCACCCAGCAGGAAGTAGCAGCACTGGCAGCAGCAGGATAAATCGAAAACGACCTCGCATGTCCGCGCGGTAGGCAGGGCAGGTCGGCGCCGCTGGCCGATCGAGCCGGCTAATGCTTCTTCGGCGTCGGCTTGGGAGTGGGCGTCGGCTTAGGCTTGGGCGTCGGCTTGGGAGTAGGCGTCGGCTTCGGAGTGGGTTTAGGCGTCGGCGATTTCTTGGGCGTAGGAGTTGGTTTGGGAGTCGGTGTCCGCTTGGGAGTCGGCGTTGGCTTGGGCGTTGGCGATTTCTCAGGCGAACGAGACGATTTGTCCTTGTTCTTGTCGCTGCTCGATTCTCCGCTGGAAGCGTGAAGCCAGAGCGAACTTACGGCGACAACAATGGCGATAAAAATACTGAGGAATTTAGGACGATGGCGAAGCTTCATTGGGGGTAGAGGGGCTAAAACGCGAATGGTAGAAGATTCAGCTTGCGCATACAACATAAAATTAGGGACTTTTGCAATATTAATTTCCTCCGCTTTCTGCTCGATCTCGATCGAGGTTCCTCCCTTTTTCTGAACCGCGCAGCACAGCACTACCCCGCTTTCGACCAGACAGTGGTCGTCCTCAGTAACAGCGATCTAGTTAAAGGCGGCGTTCTCCTGGCGCTATTCTGGGGACTCTGGTTCGGACGCGCCCGCGACCTGACCGCCGCGCGACAACATCTCCTGGCTGGGCTCGCCGGCTCGCTCGTCGCGCTCGGCATTGCGCGGGCGCTCTCCTATTTGCTCCCGCATCGTCTCCGGCCCTTGCTTGAACCCGACTTGCATTTTTTGCCGCCCTCGGGCCTGCCCGATCAATCAAACTGGACCAACTGGAGTTCCTTTCCCAGCGATCACGCCGCACTTTTCTTTGCAATTGTCTGCGGGCTCTGGTTTGTCTCGGCGCGCATTGGTTGGGCGGCGCTTGTTTATTTACTGTTGGTTGTTATTTGGCCGCGGCTTTACGTCGGGATCCATTATCCGAGCGATGTGCTCGCTGGCGCGGTTATCGCCTGGCTCTGCGTATTCCTGCTTGATCGACGGTCGCTGCGCGCGCGTTGGACCGGCCCGGTCCTTCGCACCTTGGAAGATTTTCCCGCCCTTGGCTACACCATCTTTTTCCTGCTCACATTCCAGATAGCGACACTTTTCTGGGACGTTCGGATTTTTCTCAGCTATTTCGGATTCTCCACCTAGAGCGCGGTAACAGTTGTACAAATCCGCAGCGCGTACGGGAGTCGAACCCGTGCACCAGCCTTGAGAGGGCTGTGTCCTAACCACTAGACGAACGCGCCAGCTTCGACGGCAGAAAGAATAACGCGGGCACTGCGCGCAGCAACATTTACTGGGGCAAAGGCGGCTCCGGCGCCTTCGCTGGTTTCGGGGTCGGCGAAGGCGCGGCGGTGGGAGAGGGGCGCACTCGATTTTGCGCCGTGCCGTTCAAATGCGCCGCTTTTTGTCCGTCGATATAACTTTTTAGCTCCGCTGAATCCGCCTTCGCCCGCATCCGGTCGTAGTACTTAGTGTAATAAGCGCGGAGCCGGTCGCGTTTTTCCAGATCAGTGCGAGCAGAGTTCGCTTTGTTTCGCATCGCTACAAGATCGGCATCGTCGGTGGTGCGATTCGATAAATCTCGCAGCCCGCGCCGCATGCGCGCTTCATCGGCCTCTTTGCCGAGCGAGCTCTGTTTGAACATCTGATCGAGCTCTTCCAGCGAAGGCATTGCCGGTACCGGTGGGGAAGCAGTCGCGGGCGTCGCCGTCGCGGAAATTGCGGGCGCCGGAGTCGCACCCGCTTCGAGCGACGGCTGGGGCGAGCTGGAGACCGCCGCCTGCCCAAACGACGCTTCGCCTGCGACCACGCAACATCCGAATCCGATTATCAGCTTCCAAATCATCTGTGTCTTGTTACGAACAAAATTGTCGGCCCGCTCCATCTTGAGGCGAAAGAATTTTGAACCTCCGACCTGTCGCCGCGGCGACCGCTCTAATCAAGTCGATCCAATTCATCGCGACCTCGGCCGGTTTTGTAGTAACGCTCCCGCGCCAACGCTTCTCGTCGGCTTGAAAAACGTTCACGATGAATGAGTCGCCAAGGGACACTGTGCCTGGTCGCCTTAGATTCTCGCGCATTATGGCGTCGCAAACGTTCGGGCAAATCTTTACAGGAGCCAACGTAACGACGCCGGGTTCTCTCGCTGCGCAGAACATAACAATAAAACATGCCCGCTTGGTCGGGGCGAGAGGATTTGAACCTCCGACCTCGTGGTCCCAAACCACGCGCTCTACCAAGCTAAGCTACGCCCCGTTAGTTCGCCTAAAGCATCGCACAGCGCGGGAGCGACTGCACAAAGAAAAGAAACCAATCTGTCGCCGCGGCGACCGCTCTACCAAGCTAAGCTACGCCCCGTTAGTTCGCCTAAAGCATCGCACGGCACCGGAGCGACTGCACTGAGAAAAGAAACCGATCTAGCGCCGCAGCGATGGAGGGACGACCGCACAGGACGCGGGTGTCTCGGGGAATCAGGGTTGGGAGTCCGTCTGTGTCGGCCCGTCTTTCCGTCGAGCAAACGCTCACTTCGGCTCGTAACCAAGGTTCGGTCCCAGCCGTTTCTCCACCATGCTGATCGCCCCGCCTGTTCTCGCCGCATAATCTTCCACTTGGTCCCGAGCGATTTTTCCGACGCCGAAATACTTTGCTTCCGGGTGCGAAAAATAAAGCCCGCTCACGCTCGCTCCCGGATGCATCGCAAACGATTCGGTTAATTTGATTCCGCAATTTTTTTCCGCCTCCAGCAAATCGAAGAGCGTTTGTTTCTCGGCATGATCGGGCGAAGCCGGGTAGCCCGCCGCCGGGCGAATCCCGCGATATTTTTCGCGGAGCAACTCCTCGGTCGAAAGATTTTCTTCCCGGCCAAACCCCCACGCCTCCCGCGCCCGTTTGTGCGCATATTCCGCAAATGCCTCCGCCAGCCGATCGGCCAGCGCCTTTACCATAATGGCCGAGTAATCGTCGTGCGCATTCTTGAAATCGTTAGCTAACTCATCCGCCCCGATTCCCGCGGTGACAGCGAAGCCGCCGAGGTAATCCTGAGGTGGCACGGCCGTCTCGCCCGTGTTTCGCTGCGCGACATAATCGGCCAGGCAATGACTGAATTGCCCAGCAGGTTTCCGCATTTGCTGGCGCAAGAAATGAAATTTCGGCCCGTCCTCTAGCGCGATGTCATCGCCAATCGCGTTCGCCGGCCAGAAACCAATCACTCCCCGCGCCGTCAGCAATTTGTCTTGCACAATTCTCGTTAGAAGTTCCTGCGCGTCGTCAAAGAGTTCGCGCGCCTGTTTTCCCACGATCGGATCGTCGAAGATCGCGGGATAACGTCCGCGCAATTCCCAAGTATGAAAAAATGGCGACCAATCGATGAACGGAACCAGAGTTGCGAGCGAAATCGAGCGGACCGCTCCGTCATCCTGACCGGAGCGCAGCGGAGCGGAAGGATCCCGTTGCGAAACCTTTAAGCTTCCACCCCGGGATCCCTCGACTGCGTTCGGGATGACGGTAGAAAAAACCCGCACGCCCAAAAACTCCGGCGTTGGCGGGTGGTAATCCTTCCACCCGAACTTTGGCGCGTTGGCGCGCGCTTCGACTAACGAGATCAAGTCGCGCTGTTTATTCTTCGACGCGTGTTCCCTTCGCAACCGCTCAAAATCCGCTCGCGTTTCCTGCGCGAACGCTTCGCCATCCTGCAGCAATTTGCTCACTACCCCGACCGCGCGCGAAGCATCCAGCACATGCACCGTGCTGGCGGAATAGTTCGGCGCAATTTTCACCGCCGTGTGCGCGCGGCTTGTCGTCGCGCCGCCGATCAACAGCGGCAGCCGAAAATTTTCGCGCTCCATTTCCTGGGCCACATGCACCATTTCATCCAGCGAGGGAGTAATCAGCCCGCTCAATCCAATGGCATCGGCATTAAGCGAGCGCGCCGTTTCCAAGATCTTGTTAGCCGGCACCATTACTCCGAGATCGATTACCTCGTAGTTGTTACATTGCAGGACGACGCCGACGATGTTCTTGCCAATATCGTGCACGTCGCCTTTCACCGTCGCCATTACGATCCGCGCCGCTGCTTTGGCGCCGGCAGATTTTTCTGCTTCCATGAACGGCAACAAATACGCCACCGATTTTTTCATCACTCGCGCCGATTTCACTACCTGCGGCAAAAACATTTTGCCGGCGCCAAATAAATCGCCCACCACGCTCATGCCGGCCATGAGCGGACCTTCGATCACCTCGAGCGGTTTGGAAAATTGCCGCCGGGCTTCTTCTGTATCCGCGTCGATGAAATCGGTGATGCCCTGCACCAGCGCGTGTTTCAATCGCTCCGCCACTGGCTCGGCCCGCCAGGCTTTTTCTTCCGCCGGCGATTTCTTTTTCGCTTTCACGTTGGCGGCGAAATCGACCAGCCGCTCGGTCGCGTCGTCGCGCCGGTTCAGCAGCACGTTCTCGACCCGCTCGCGCAATTCCGGCTCGATCTCTTCATAAACTGCGAGCTGTCCCGCGTTCACGATCGCCATGTCGAGCCCGCCGCGAATGGCATGATACAAAAATGCGGCGTGCATCGCTTCGCGCACGCCGTTGTTGCCGCGAAAGGAAAAGGAAATGTTGCTGATTCCGCCGCTCACCCGCGCGCCCGGCAAATTGGCTTTGATCCAACGCGTCGCTTCGATGAAATCGACCGCGTAATTGCGATGCTCTTCCAGGCCGGTCGCGACCGTCAACACATTCGGGTCGAAAATAATGTCGTTCGCGACGAAGCCGGCGCGGGTGATTAACAAATCGTAAGCGCGCCGGCTGATTTCGATGCGCCGGGCCAGGCTGTCGGCCTGACCTTTTTCGTCGAACGCCATCACGATTACGGCCGCTCCGTAGCGCCGGACCAGTTGCGCGTGGCGCAAAAATTCCTCCTCGCCATTCTTGAGCGAGATGGAATTGACCACGCATTTTCCCTGGCAACATTTCAGGCCGGCTTCGATCACGCTCCATTTCGAGCTGTCGATCATTATCGGCACGCGCGCGATTTC
>DAIOVO010000029.1:14098-31359 GCA_036758965.1 Chthoniobacterales bacterium | reverse complement strand
CTCCTTTACTGGCTCATCCTCGCGAGCTACAAAATTTTCGGCGTGAGCGCGGCGGCGGCACGGGTGCCGATCGCGCTGTCGGTGATCGCGACCGCGGCGCTGACTTTCGCGCTGGGAGAACGGCTGTTTGATTATTGGCGCGGGTTTAGCGCCGCGCTGATTTACCTGACGTGCAGTGGCACTTTCATTTTTTCCCGCATCGTCATGCCGGAGCCGGTGTTTGCGGCGCTGATCGCGGGCGCGATCTACTGCGGGCTGGCGGGATTTCAGGAACGCAAAAGAAGGCGGGCCTGGTTTGCCGGTTTTTGGATTTGCGCGGGGCTGGCCTGCCTGGCCAAAGGGCCGCACGGATTGCTTTTTCCGGCTGGAATCTTTGTCGTGCTCTCGATTTTTTATCGCCAGGCGCGGCAACGCTTCAAGGCATTGTTGTGGTGGCCGAATCTCCTGCTGTTTCTGGCGCTGATCGGGCCCTGGAACCTGTGGGCCGATTTGCACTTCCACGGCTCCTTCCATCGCGTGATCGCCGCCGAATGGAGCAAACATCTGGTCGGGCGTTATCCTAACGGGACGTGGTATGACGATGTGCCGCGGCTCCAGTTCGCCGGGATGCACCTGGCGTGGTGGTTTCCCTGGTCGCTGGCAATTCTGTCGCCGCTGGTTTTTTCCTGGCGCCGAGTCGTGCGGCCTTCTGAAATTACGCTAACAGATGCGTTGCCGATTGTTTGGCTGGCGGTGGTGCTGATTCCGGTCCTGATCATCGGGCAACGGCAGGATTATTACGCGCTACCCGCCTTTGGCGCTTTTGCCTTGTGGACGGCGATGATCCTGGAGCGATCGACACGAGCTGTTTTCGCTCGCGGCGCAATCCTGTTGTCTTTTCTCGGGCTGGCGGCAATCGCACTGGCGATTGCTTTACCATATCTTGTTAGCGGTCTGTCGCAGAATTGGGGCGAAACCGAAAACCGCTGGACGGCCGCGCTCGCCCTGCGAAACATGCCGGCCGCGAGCTGGCTGCAATTCCGCTGGCTCATTGCCGTCGCCGGCAGCGCGCTGATTCTGGGGGCAATGATCTCGCTTCTGCTATTGCGAAAAGGTTACGGCAAAATCGCCGCAGTTGGTTTTGCGGTGGGGATGATCCCGATCGGTTTCAGCATCATCCATGGAATGGCGCAAATCGCGCCCTACTTCTCGTTAGCTGGGGCGGCGCGTTTTCTTAATCCGCGTCTGGGGAAAACGGCCGAGATAATTTTCGAAGGATCGCCGGGAGTGGCGAGCAGCCTCGGCTTTTACCTGGAAGGCAACTTCGCCCTCGTCAATCAGGCGCCGGAACCAAATTTGCCGCTTACGCCGGCACAGCGCCGTCTTTTTTTGGCGGAATCGGACGCGTTAAACCGATGGGGCGCGCCGCGTGCGGTCTTCCTCATTGTCGAGCAGGATCGGCTGGCACACTGGCGCCGTCTTCTGACCGAGCGCTTTCACGTTTACCACCAAGTCGCTACCTGCGGCACCTACGTGGTGCTATCCAACCAATTCTGAGACGCGCGTTTGAAAAAGGGCCGGAGCACGCTAGTGTCGCGGCCTGTTTTTATGTCGCAACATCGGAGTTTGAAAGGAGCCAGCACCATTGCCGCCCGGCGCAACGTGCTCAAACGTTTTGAGCGAGTCGATCTGCTCAAGAAGCGCGGGCAGTGGCAAGAGACGAGCAAGGTCATTGGCCTGCCCAAGACCAAGCCGGATATGTAGGTGCGACGAAGGGTTAAAGCGGACAGAGGCGGGATTTAAAACACGCTTCAACGTTTCATCGCTTCCATGCGCCTGAACCGCTTCCTCGCCGCCGCCGGCGTGACTTCGCGACGCGGTGCGGATGAACTCATCGCGGCCGGGCGAGTATCGATCAACGGCCAAGCCTGCACCGATTTCCATTTCCGGCCGGGGCCGGACGATTACGTCAAAGTCGATGGAAAAACTGTCCGGACGCAGGCGCATCATTACATCGCCCTGCACAAGCCGGCTGGGTTCGTCTGCACGCGGCGCGATTTGCATGCGCGTGATACGATTTTCGATTTGTTGCCGCCAAAGTTTTCCGCCCTTTTTTCCATCGGACGCCTTGATGCGCAGAGCGAAGGTTTGCTCCTGCTCACGAACGACGGCGATTTCGCGCACCGGCTCGCGCATCCGCGTTTTAAGATCGAAAAAGAGTATGAGGTCATGCTCGATCGCCCAGCCTCGACCGAGCTGACACACCAACTGATGCGCGGCGCAATCCTCGACGGCCGGCGCGCCCGCGCGAAAGTGGCCCGGCAAATTTCTCCCACGCGATTGCGCGTCATCCTGGAGCAGGGCCTCAACCGCGAAATCCGCCGTTTGCTGGAGCGTTTTGAATTCCGGGCGAAACGCCTTCGTCGCACGCGCCTGGGAAATTTGCGGCTGGGCGATTTGCTGCGCGGACATTGGCGCGAGCTAACGAAGCTTGAGGTGGCCCAACTTCGTGGAGGCAGACCGAAATGAAGCTCGCGAATTGCTCTGCTGTGATAACAGGCGCGTCTGCGGGAATCGGCCGTGAGCTGGCTCTGCAACTGGCTCCGCGAGCAAAATCGCTCGTGCTGGTGGCGCGCCGGCGTGATCGCCTGGAGAATTTGCGCAGCGAGTTGCTGACGAACAATCCGGCATTGCGGGTCGAGATTCGCCAGACCGATCTTTCAAATCTTGAGCAAACGATGCAACTCGCGTCGGCGCTGGCAAACGAACCGATCGATTTCCTGATTAACAACGCCGGCCTGGGCGACCATGGCCCGCTTGTCTCGGCTGATCCCGAACGCGTGAACGAGCAGGTGCAGGTAAACATTCTGGCATTAACTGCACTCACGCGCGCCCTCTTGCCACGCATGATCGCGCAGAAACGCGGCGCGATTCTTAACGTCAGCTCGTCCGCCAGCTTCTTGCCAATACCCGGCCTGGCGATTTATGCAGCCACGAAAGCCTATGTCACCAGTTTTTCTGAAGCGCTCCGTTCCGAAACGCGCGGCCAGGGAATTTCCGTAACAGTGCTCTGCCCGGGTCCCGTCCACACCGAATTTGCGGCGGTCGCGGACCGACCCGAGGCGACAAAAGATTACGGGCCGGAAATCATTCATGTTCCGGCAGCAAAAGTCGCCCGCGCCGCACTGCGCGGCGTCGAGCGCGACCGAGCGCTACTCATTCCCGGCGCGCTAATGAAGGTGGGAATGGCTCTGGTGCGCCTTCTCCCACTTTCGATTTTGCGAAGGGGTCGCTAACCCGCCGTCATTTATATTTGACCGAGCAACCGTAGGGACGCGTGCTGGGAGTCGCGACGGCTTTGCCGCTCATCGATTCATCCAAGGCGGCTTTCACGTAGTTGGTCGAACTGGCGATGTCGGCAGGATTTGGCGTGGCTTTGCTGTCGATCGCGCCTTCGTAAACGATTTTGCCTTCGGGGTTGATGACAATCATGTCGGGCGTGTTGTGCGCGTTGTAGTTGCGGCCAACTTTGCCGTCCGGATCCAAGAGGAGCGCGGTTTGTTTCGTGTTCCAATCTTTCATCACCTTCTGCGCTTGCTCGGGCGAGAGGTTTCCTTCAAAACCAGCCGCGCTGGAATCGATCGAGAGCCAGACGACGCCCTTACCGGTGAATTCACTTTGCAGCTTTTGCATGTTGCCGCTGCCGTAATGTTTCTTCACGAATGGGCACTCGGGATTAAACCACTCCAGCACGACGTATTTGCCTTTGTATTGGGAAAGACTGTGGGTTTTGCCGCCGGTATCAGGAAGACTGAACTCGGGCGCGGACGAGCCGACTTTAGCGGTATCGGCTGCGAAAAGAGTGGCGGCGAAAAGTGAACTCAAGATAACGGCGGATGTTTTCATGTTTTGTTAGCTGCGAGGTTTTGGTTAATGGTTTCGAGTTTTTCGAGGACGATATTTTTAGTGAGCAACTCCGGGAAAATATACGGCTGGGCCGCTCCGCCGGAATAGAGCACGTAAAGTGGGACACCGGGCCGGCCAAATTGTTTCAATAATTTTGTGATCTCGCGATCGCCGTTGGTCCAATCGGCTTTCAATTTCACAACCTGCCGCTGGGTGAAGGCGTCGCGCACGGCTTTGGTTTCGAGCACGGTCGATTCGTTAAATTTGCAGGTGATGCACCATTCGGCGGTGAAATCGATGAAGACGGTGTGGCCTTGCTGAAGCTCGCTGGCGAGACGGGCGGGAGTGAATTTTTCCCAGCCATTCGCGGTTGCGGTTGACGCCGAAGGCAGCGTGGCGCGCGCAAATTTTTCGCCCAGGAAATACCAGCCGCCGCCGATCATGATCATGAGCAGGAGCAGGAGCACGAGGCTGCGTTGCGCCACGGAGGCGAGCGGAGTGATGAAGGCGCCTTTCATCCAGCAGGCGATGCTGAGAACGAGGAGGAAGGCGCAAGTCCAGATGAGGGCGGAGACGCCGCGTTGGGCGCCCAGCACGGATAGCAGAAAGAGCAAAGTGGCGATGAGGAGAAAACCCATGAATTGTTTTACCCGCACCATCCAGGGGCCGGGTTTCGGTAAAAATTTCAGCCAGCCCGGCTGCGCGCTGAGCAGAAAATACGGCAGACTCATTCCCAGAGCGATCGCGCCGAACATAAGAAAGATGACGATAGCGGATTGGGTGAAAGCGAAACCGAGGGCGGCGCCGAGAAATGGGGCGGTGCAAGGCGTAGCCAGGATGGTGGCGAAAACGCCCTGGAAAAATGATCCGGCGTTCCCGTGGGCGGACTCGGCGGCGACGGCACGGCGGCTGATCCATTGCGGCAAATTAATTTCGAAAACGCCGAAGAGATTGAGCGCGAAAACGAGCACAATGGCGCTCATGATCAACACAAACCAGGGATTGGTGAATTGGGCCGCCCAAACTGGCTGGCCGCCCGTCGATTTGATGACGACGAGCACGAGCGCGAGACCGAGAAACCAGACGAAAATTCCAGCGATGAACGCCAGTCCGCTGCGAAGAATGCGAGCGCGGCTTTGACCAGCCTGCTGGATAAATCCGAAAATTTTCAGCGAAATAACCGGCAAAACGCACGGCATGAGATTGAGAATGAGCCCGCCGATGAATCCGAAAAAGAGAAAGCGCAGGAGCACGCCGCGTGGTGAGCCGCTCACGAGGGCCGACGGCGAAGAGTTACCCGGTGAGATTTGTTGCGCGACGGAAATATCCCAGGCCGCGCGATTGGCGCCCTCGCCGAAAACGATCAAGCCGGGTAGCGATGTCTGCGTGGCCGAATCGCTCGGCACGCGCAATACGAAATGGTCGCCGTTGTGCGAATCGAGTTTCGGATGACCGACGGCGACGTTTTCGGCGGGCGATGGGAAGAAATCGATCGTGGAAAATTTCGCGAGCGCAGGATTAATGATGTTGAGGAGGAGCGCGCCGTTTTCGCGCGACCATTTCGCGGAAAAATATGCTGAGGGAGATCGCGGCAATTGTTTTTGATAGCGCGCGAACAGCTCAGCGTTGGCCGGCGCATTCGACGACGCGATCGGCAAGGAAATTTGCACAGTCCCGTCACCGGGAATGCAAATTTTTTCACAAACGAGCCAACTGACCTTCGCGCCAAGTTTCACCTCTGCGCCGGTGAGATTTTTGGCGGGCGTGATTTGCTGCATGAGCAGCACTTCATCGTGATAGCCGTAGATTTGAATGTCGCCTGGCTCGTTTAATTTGAGCGGAAGCGGCCATTGAATCGGACCGGCGTTCCAGCCTCGCGGCAGTTTCCATTGGATGTCGGTCGGAATGCCGGCATCGCCTGGATAACGCCAGTAGGTATGCCAGTTGGTCTCCATCCGCAGCCGGACGCCGACCAGAAACGGTTCACCCGGGACGACAGCGTCCACGTTGGTGAATGCGTCCGCGCGCACTAATTGCTGACCTTGATAAAGCTGCGCGCGGGCCGGCAAAGCAGCGACCCAGAAAACAAGCGCCGCCAAAGCGGCCAGGCGCGCCGAAAATTTCATCCGGTTACTTATCATTCCCTGGCATGCAGGGCAACGAGCGCTGGCTCACATTGTGCTGGAAAAAAAGAATGAAATACCTGGTCATCGTCGCGCTGGTGGTTTTAGGCATCGTTTTCCTCCACCAAAAAAGCGCCGAAACTCCTTCGGCAGCGGCGGCAAGCGCGACGCCGCAGGCCACGCTCACTCCACGTGCAGCAAGCGAGCATGATTGGGCAAAAAGCGCGACCGACCGCGCCCAGGCAGTGAAAGATCAGGTGCGACGCGAGCGAGCGGCGAACGAAGCGCCGTAGCAGTCAGCCTAGGGCGCGAGCGTCCCGGCACGCGTCAGTATGGTCCGCTTGAATTCCTGGGCCGAGATCGGCTGGCCAGCGGTGGCGGCTTTGATATTTTTTCCGACCTGCTCAGGAACCGTTAGGGGCGCGCCGTCATTAGTAAAGATCACATCTTTGCCGCTCTGATCTTTTCGCACATGAAAACGCCCATGCATGATGCCGACCAGCGGAATAAATTGCGTGCCGTTGTTTTCCACGAAGAGCACATCGCGATCGCCTACTTTGAATTTGGGCGCGTCGCTTACTTCCATCGTCTCGCCGCCCACCGTCCCGCCAATCATGTCGAGTGTGATCTGCGGCCCCGGCTTGCCCTTAATCGCATCTTCCACTTTGAAAGTGACGAGGCTGCGAATGTGGCGCTGCGCCCCCTCGCCCACCCACTCGGAATGCACGTCGGAGACGGTGCCTTGAAAAATCACCTGTGCGCGGCTGACTAATTCATCGAAGGATGGCGGGATAACGGTGGTCGCTGAAGCGGAGCTTCCGAACGCCAGGGCAAGCGCGCCGGCGACCGCGAGATGGAGTTTTTTCATAGGGAACTTGATTACCAAATTATACGACGGTTCGGGCTGGTTTCAATTTGATTAGGGGTCGAGATCGTAAGCTTCCACCAGCGCAATGCCGGTGCCGTTGTTAGCCCCCCGCACGATCGCGCTGTAGGCGCCGGGCGCCAGCGTCGTCATGATGACCGATTCTTTGGCATTCGTTGGCTTTAACCCGCTCGAGGCAATGGCGGCGGCCTGCGCACTGTCGCCCCAATCATCATTCGTGGCAACGAGCGCGCCCGAGCTGTTGTGTAATTCGAGCACCGGATCGCTGAGCGCATTTGCCAGCGGCACCGGAGGGCCCGCCAACGACGGACCAATCGCGCGCAGGATAATATTTTTCGCCGGAGTGCCAGTAATGATAATGCCGCCGATGAGAACGTCGTCATCTATCCCGACCGGGCCGCGTGTGGAAAGGTTGGCCAGGCGGCTATTTCCGGAATCGAGGCGATAAATTTCCACCAGTGCAATGCCGGTGGTGGAGTTCGAGCCGCGCACGATGGCGGAATAGGCGCCGGGCGCGACCGTTGCAATAAGAGCGGATTCCAAAGCATTTTTCGGTGCAAGGCCGGTCGAGCTGATTTGTCCCGCCTGCGTTCCGTTTTGCCAATCGTTATTCGATGTGATTAGCGCGCCGCTGGAGTTATAAAGGTCAAGCACGGGATCGGCCAGGTAATTGGCAATTCCCTGGGACGCAAGCGATGGCCCTATCGCCCGAAGAAGCACCGTTGTCGATTGTGCGCCCGTGACGATGAAGCCACCGATCAAGACGTTATCCCCGGTGCCGACATTTGTCCGGGTTGAGATATTGGCAAAGCGGCTTGGGGTCGGGGTAGGAAGCGGAGTCGGCGCGCCATAAAGAAACTGTGCGCCGCTGATATCGTCGCTGGAGACTGTCTCGCGATCGCTCGTCCTCGAATTCATTATCGCGTCTACGCGCTGGTTGTGCTGGTCCGGATGATCCAATCCCAAGGCGTGACCGAGCTCGTGAATGAGCACCCGTCGAATGTCGCCGATGGCAATGCCACCATTGCCGTAGCGCAAAGGTCCGCGGTAGGAATCGAAAGCCTGGCGATTATTAAATAAAACGTCCGCCTCAATAATTCCAGAGCTGTAATAGCTGTAGTAGGTAACGGCGAGCGTGCTGGAGCCGAAGGATTTGCCAAACATGGTGCTTGCGAAGACGATGGAATTGACGCCGTCGCCGCGAGCGACCGCTGATCCTGCGCCAGAATTGGTCTGGTAACGGAGGTTAAGGACGACGTTGTTCCACGCGGTAGCAGCGGGCGCCGCCGCTGTGTCCCACGAGGTATTTCCGTCGATCAACGTGCGACCGGCCGATCCCAGGCCAAGCTGAAAAGTGACCACGCTGCCGTTGGGCCATTTCGGTCCTTCCAGAAAATAGGCGCGCGCCGGAGGAACAGCGAGGAAGCCGAGCAGACAAAAGATCCTGGCGACAAAGAAAACGCGCTTGAAAACGAGAAATGGAGGAAGCGAATTTTCCATGTTTACAATAAAAGCAATAATTATGCTCGGTTCGCTGGGCTAACAGAGTAATTTTTATCGCTCGAGCGAATTAATCGCTTCGCTCCTATCCTATTCCCAGTCTTAATCTTCCGCTCCAATTGTTGGCCCGCATCGTGGCTTCGGGGGAGTAAAAGTAGGAGTAAAATGGCAATTTCTCATCCGTAATTCCAAAACTCGGCGTGAATCCCAATTCGCCAGCGCGACTGTCTTACGGAACGACGAATATTTTCTTAAAGTCCGTGTAGGGATCCTTCATTTTGTCGCCGGATTTGTAGCCGGTGACATCTACATATCCTCCGCCGGGATCGTAAGGACTAAACACGTAACCGGGTTTTCCCGGAACGGGTTTGGCCACCGGGAACTGCGCCACCGGACGCGGCGTCGCCTTCGGCGCGGCGTTTTGGGTCGGGGCCGGCGCCGGAGTTACGCTTTCGCTAGCCACTCGCGGCCGTGGTGTGGCGGTGCGCACGGGGGGTGGCGGTGCTCCCGTCACAGGCGGCGGTGCTACATCTACTGGCTGACCCTCATAAACCTGCTCCTGGTCGCCTCGAATTCTTCGCCCGACAAATCGCGCCGGCGCCGTCACCACGTCAGCGGAGGTGTCAGCCACATCGCGCGCCGTCCGGCACGAGGGCAAAATCGCCAGTGCGATCAAAGCGAAAGCGAGGCAGCGATTCATCATCGATTCTATAATCAAGCGGCCGCCCGCGTGCAACTTTCGGCAAAATCGGCCGTGAATTTTTCGATCCATTCGTCTTTCACTGACCATGGGCACATCAGCCGATAAACATCAGGCTCAAGGAATTTGAAGAAAACCCAGCCGCGCTCTCGCAAGGTGCAAACTTCATGCACACGCAAAAAAACGGCGTTCGCTTCGACCGGAAAAACGATGTCCGCTCCGGCGCGCCTGAGATTGTCGGCAAGTTTTTGCGCGCCTGCATTTGCGCGGCGCGCGTTCTCCAGCCAGAGATCGTTTTCCAAAAGTGCCAGCCAGGGCGCGGCCAGAAACCGCATTTTGGATGCAAGCTGTCCCGCCTGTTTTAAGCGGTAGTCAAAGCCGTTGCTTTCTGCGCGATTGAAAAAAACCACCAGCTCGCCGCCGGCCAGCCCATTCTTGGTCCCGCCCAAACACAAAACGTCCACGCCAGCCTGCCAGCTAATTTCCTTCGGCGCGCAACTCAATCGCGCGACCGCATTGGCAAAACGCGCGCCGTCCATGTGCAAAGCCAGGCCGCGTTTCTCCGCGCACTCCGAAATTTTTTGCACTTCATCAATTGTGTAAACCCTGCCGAGCTCGCTCGCCTGCGTAATGCTGAGCGCACCCGGTCTATGCGAGTGCAACTCAGGCTGCCGCTCCAGCGTCGCCTCGACTTCATCCAGGTCGAGCTTCCCGTTTTCGCCACGGGTCGGAATTAACTTCGCGCCGCCGGTAAAACGTTCCACCGCTCCGCATTCATCATTTTGTATGTGGGCGTTCTCGTGACAGATCACGCTTTCATACGAGTGGCATAACTGCGAAAGCGCGAGCGCGTTGGCCGCGGTGCCGTTGAAGACAAGGAAAACGTCGCAATCGCGCTCGAAAATTTCGCGCACCCGATGGCAAAGCCGCGCCGTCCATTTATCTTCCCCATAGGAAGCGACCGCTCCGCGATTGGCTTCTTCCAGCGCGCGCGCCGCCTGCGGGCAAATGCCAGCCGTGTTATCGCTCGCAAAAACCTCGTCCACGCAGCCTTCCATGGAATGCTAACGATTCCTAGATTGCCAGCCGCTAGGTGCAGCCGCGCAGCAAAAAAATAATGAGTAGAATCGGAATCGGGATTCCCAGTAGCCACAGCAAAATATATCCGGCCGCTCCTGCTTCTTTGATTTTCTCGGCAAATTTCATTTTTTCCTCCTGCCCTGTATTCGCGCCTCGCTCCACCCGTGTCCGTATGCCGGTGCTTTGCCAAGCGCGCAGGGCGGTCTAAACTTCGCCAATGGCAGCGTTACAGAGTGAAATCGACCGGCGCGGGGCCCGCATTTTTGAACTGGTCGATCGTCATCCCGAATCGCTCTTGAGCAAGGCCGGCTTTTATCAACGCATGATGGAATTTTCGATGCGGGACGAGCATTTCAAGGTGCAAATGTTTCGCTTCGTCGATGTCCTCGCTTCTCTCCGGCGCGGCTCCGAAATCGTACAGCATCTCGATGAATATTTTGCCGGCATGCGCAACGGTTTTGCGCCGCTGGTGAAAACTGGCGTCGCGCCCTGGATCAGCGGAAAATTCCTGCGCTGGAACGTGAGCGGCATGGCGCGGCAATTTATCGCTGGGCGCAATCCGCAGGACGTGATGAAGACGCTGCGAAAGAAACGCCGGCAAAAAATCGGTTTCACCGTCGATCTCCTCGGCGAAGCGGTCGTAAGCGAAGAAGAAGCGGAGGAATACGCCGCGCGTTGTCTGGCGCTGGTCGAAGGATTAGCCGCGCAAACCCGTGGCTGGCGCGATCCGCTCGGGAAAAACTCCGAGCTCTTCCCGGTGGTAAACGTGTCGGTAAAAATTTCCGCGCTTTATTCGCAAATGAATCCGGCCGATCCGGCCGATGCCATCGCCCAGCTTACTCCGCGGTTGCGCCCGATTCTTCGCCGCGCCAAAGAACTCGGTGCCTTCATCAACTTCGACATGGAGAGCTACGCGCATAAAAATACCACCCTCGAACTTTTCCGCGCGCTTTTCACCGAACCGGAATTTCGCGACTGGCCGCAAATAGGAATTGTTAGCCAGGCCTATTTGCGCGATGCCGAAAAAGATTTGCGCGATCTCCTCGCCTGGGGCCGCGAGCGCGGCACGCGCCTCACCGTTCGCCTGGTCAAAGGCGCCTATTGGGATTACGAAAAAATTAAGTCGGCGCAGAACGGCTGGCCGGTGCCGGTCTGGCTGCAAAAACCGGAGAGCGACGCCAATTTCGAAAAACTTTCGCGCATTTTGCTCGAGAACGAATCGATCGTCACCGCCGCGTTTGGCTCGCACAACGTCCGCAGCATCGCCCACGCGCAGGCAGTGGCGGACGAGCTCGGGATCGATCGCAGCCGTTTCGAATTTCAATTGCTCTACGGAATGGCGGGGCCGATCAAGCGCGCGCTAGTCGAAATGGGTTACCGCGTGCGCGAATACTCGCCAGTGGGCGAATTGCTGCCCGGCATGTCCTATCTCGTCAGGCGATTGCTCGAGAATACCTCCAACGAAGGATTTTTGCGCGCAAAATTTTCTGAAAATATATCCGCCGAATTACTGCTGCGCGATCCGCGCGAGTCGGTCAACGGCGCGGCCGTGAGAACCACGGCCGTCATTCCGAGTGAAGTCGAGGGATCCCGTAGAAGTCATCTTAAGGCTAACGCTACGGGATCGATAGACTTCGCTCGGGATGACGGGGTGGGCCGCAATGGCGCAACGCCGCCAGGCGACATTTACACAAACGCTCCGCTGGTGAACTTCGTCCATCCGGAAGCGCAGGAAAAAATGCGCGCAGCCTTGCGCGACCTGCGCGCGCGGCTCGGCCAGAAGTATCCGCTCGTCATCAACGGCGAAAAAATTTCGACCGACAAATTCATTCCTTCGCTCAACCCAAGCGCACCCAATCAGATTGTCGGCGAGGTGTCGGAGGCGGGCATTCCCGAAGCGGAACGCGCGGTCAAAGCTGCGCGCAAAGCATTCGAAAAATGGAGTCGCGCGCCATTCGAGGCACGCTGCCAGCTTCTCGAACGCGTCGCTGCCATTCTCGATCGCCGCCGTTACGAACTTTCCGCCTTGGAAGTTTTCGAAGTCGGTAAAGCGTGGGCCGAAGCGGACGGCGACATCCGTGAGGCGATTGATTTTTGTCTCTTCTACGCCGAACAAATGCGGCTCATTGGTCGCCCGCGCCTCACTCAGCACGTGCTCGGCGAAGAAAATTATCAGCATTACTGGCCGCGCGGCATCGCGCTCGTGATCGCGCCGTGGAATTTTCCGGTGGCGATCTTGTGCGGCATGGTCACGGCCGCGCTCGTTACCGGCAACACCGTCATCATGAAACCAGCCGAGCCTGCCGCGGTGCTGGGCGCGCTGCTGATGGAGATTTTCGAGGAAGCCGGCGTTCCGCCCGGAGTTTTGAATTATCTTCCCGGCCGCGGTTCGGTCATCGGCGCGCATCTGGTCGATCACCCCGACGTCGAAATGATCGCCTTCACCGGCTCGCGCGAAGTCGGCCTGAGCATTTGGGAAGCGGCCGGCAAAACGCGGCCTGGCCAGCGCGAGCTCAAGCGCGTCGTCTGCGAAATGGGCGGCAAAAACGCCATCATCGTCGATTCCGACGCGGACCTCGATGAAACGATCGTGGACACCATCTATTCCGCCTTCGGTTATCAGGGACAAAAATGTTCCGCCTGCTCGCGCCTGATTGTGCTGGAAGAAAATTATGATCGCGTGATGGAGCGATTGCTCGCGGCGGCGGGGAGTTTGCGCGTCGGCAACCCCGAAGAACCAGGCATCACCGTCGGCCCCGTGATCGACGAAAAATCTTATCGGCGAATTTTGGACGTGATCGAGACCGGCAAAAAAGAAGCGACGCTCGCCTACCAGGCAAAAGATATTCCGAAAGACGGCTACTTCATACCGCCAACGATTTTCACCGACGTGAAACCGGAGATGACGTTGAGCCAGTGCGAAATTTTCGGCCCCGTTTTAAGTGTCTTGAAAGCGCGAGACCTTGATCACGCCATCCAGATTGCAAACGATACCGATTACGCGCTCACCGCGGGATTTTTCTCGCGCAGCCCGGCCAATATCGAGCGGATCAAAGCCGAGCTGGTGGCCGGCAATGTTTACATCAATCGGTCGTGCACTGGCGCGGTCGTCGGGCGCCAGCCATTTGGCGGGTTTAAAATGAGCGGCGGCGGAACGAAAGCCGGCGGCGGTGATTATCTGCTCAACTTCGTCGTTCCACGAGTCGTTAGCGAAAATATCATGCGCCACGGCTTCGCCCCGGAATCAACTCCGCCGTTTCGGACGGAGTTTCTTCCGGAGACGAAGGTTTGAGTCGCGTTACTTAAGCAAGAGCCGCAGCGCAGCGATCATTGACCCGATGGGCCAGGCGGAAAGGACCGCGATCGCCCCGAAGAGCATCAGCTCCTGGAGATAATCGCGTCCGTTTTCGCGCTGGAAAAAGTTTCCGCTCAAACTGCGAAAACCGCGCAGCTCCGCCGGAGTAATTCCCCGTACGATGCCCGCGCCGGGCGTGCGATTGCTCTGGAACTGATGATCGATCCGCGGGAAAGCGCGCTTTTCATCAACTGTAGATTTGTATTTCATTGGTAGGTTTGGGTTCGTCCATTTCTGGGCGATATGCGGCTTCCGGACGTGGAAGCCAGCAGAGTATTTCGACCGCTTAACGGCCTGGGAGAATGGCCGCGCGGGAAAAATCGAATGCGACTCCGGAGAGCGCATTACTCGCTTAACAAGAAAAGAATAGCACAAACCGCAAACGCGTCCAGTGATAACTTCCTAAACTACTGGCCCTAAACTGCTTGAAATTGTTAACCGCGTTAACTATCGGTCGAGCGGATGGCCCTTCAAAAGCAGCCGAATGACGCTTATTACCATGTAGCCAACCGGCCAGGCCGATGCCGCCACCACCAGCCCGAACACAACCATCTCCTTCATCCGCTCCCGCGCCGATTCGAGCAGAAATTCGCGCGTGAAATTATTGAAGCGCCGCCGATCCGATTCGCCGTCATCGCCCCAGGCCGACCAGTAGCCGCCCCATTTTCCCATATCGCCGCGAAAGAAATAATCCGTCTTCGGGAAATTCATTTCGCCTGGAGCGCGTGATTTCATGCTAAATCCTCCAGCGTAGAAGATGCCATAACTGGAAGGATTTCAAAGCCGGTCTTAAATCCTACAGCGATATCCAGATTTCGTTAGCTCAGCTTTACCTGGCTCTCATGCGTTTTGTGCCTCTGGAGGAACGGGCGCTGTCCCGTCCCCCGTTGGCTTAAAACGCGCGGCCTGTGGGGCCACTGGGCATCCTGCCCGGTGTATATGTGAGCTGCGAACCGGTCATGGATTCACCGGGCGAGACTCCCAGTGGCCCCACAGGCAAGATGCCTGTGCTACTTTCGGCCGCGCAGCATACGAGGACAGAGCGCGGTCACCGCAACACTTCGCCTTTTCCTTCAGGACCGCGCCAACTCCTTGGTGCGAAGTGCATGACACGCTTTAGCCCCAAAAAACGCCGCCTTACTCGCGCATTTTCAGAATCTGCCGCATGCTCGTCCGTGCTCTACCTCGTCGCGACGCCAATTGGAAATCTGGGCGATCTCACTTTGCGCGCGCTGGAAGTTCTTCGCTCGGTCGATCTGATCGCGGCCGAAGACACCCGACATTCCGGGATTTTGCTGAAACATTTTGAAATTAAAAAGCCGCTCCTCAGTTTTCACGAGCACAACGAAGCGATGCGCACGGCCCAACTGGTTGAGCGTTTGCGCGCGGGCGAAAATATCGCGCTCATTACCGACGCTGGCACGCCCGGCATTTCCGATCCGGGCGCGCGTTTGATTCGCGAATGCATTCGACAGGACTTGCCGTTCACGGTGATTCCGGGGCCATCCGCCATTCTGGCCGCACTGGTCGGTTCGGGATTCGCGATGGAGAAGTTCTCTTTTCGTGGGTTTCTGCCGGTGAAAAGCGGCCGGCGCGAAAGGGAATTGCACGCCGCGGCCGTGCGGGAAGAGACAACAATTTTTTTTGAGTCGCCGCATCGGTTGATAAAGACGCTGGCCGCGTGCGCCGAAATTTTGCCGGAGCGAAATCTCTGCGTGGCGCGCGAGCTGACAAAAAAATTTGAGGAATTCCGGCGAGGCCCTGCGAGCGAGTTGCAGGCGCATTTTTCCGCGCGTCCGCCGAAAGGCGAAATCGTTATGCTCATTACAGGCTGCTAGTGACGTGTATCAGACTCTTCGTGAGTCGGATGCTATACGTGAGTCACGTATAGCATCGAATACCGCGACCAGCGGAAAAACATGGCGGTCACTCACTTTTCTCTGACACAGTCCACTAGAGCCTGTAATGCGTTTCTTGCGCCGGGGGCAGTCGCAGCGCGCGGGCAATTCCTCAAGGTCACGCAACTCAACCCGAGAGTAGGCGATTTTCCTGTTGAAGGGGACTCTGCGTTCTAGTGACGCCGCTCGTGGGTGTTTTAAAACGCGTGGCCGCCCGTCCCGCTGGAGGGACGCCCGTAGTGGCGTCCTAGTTTGCCCGGGGACGGGACAGCGCCCGTCCCTCCAGTTTGGCGCAGCGTAGCCTATGATCCACGCGCGCCCCGCCGACAGAGTCCATTACTACAATACTTCGCCCTTTTCGTTCCGCGTCCGCGCCAACTTTGGTCGTGCGAAGTGCATGACACGCTCTAGTTGCCAAACGCGCCCAACTGTGGAAGGGTGCGCGGCTTTTTTCGGGGATTTAACGTATGGCTTTCGCAATCATCAAAACCGGTGGCAGGCAATTTCGCGTCGCGGAAGGCGACACGATCGACGTCGATTTGCTCGAAAGCGAAGCGGGCAAACAGATCACGCTCGGCGAAGTGCTGATGTATGCGGACGGCGACAAAATCACCCACGGCGCGCCAATCGATGGCGCGAAAGTGACGGCCGAAGTAATAGAGCAGCGCAAAGACAAAAAACTCATCGCCTACAAATTCCGCCGCCGGAAAGGTTACCACCGCACTGTCGGCCATCGCCGCAAGCTCACGCGGCTAAAAATTAAATCGATCAGCATTGGCGGAAAGAAATCGGCCAAAAAATCCGAGGAATAAATTTTCATGGCTCACAAAAAGGGACAAGGCAGCGTTAAAAATGGCCGCGATAGCGTTAGCAAGCGGCTGGGCGTGAAAAAATTTGGAAGCGAATTGGTGGTGGCGGGAAATATTCTGGTGCGCCAGCGTGGGACAAAATTTCTCCCCGGAAAGAACGTCGGCCTTGGCCGCGATTACACGATTTTCGCATTGGTGGACGGCAACGTGCGTTTTGATCGCGCGGGGCGACGCGTGAACGTCGATCCGCTCGCGAAGCATAAGTAGCGCGAGCGGCAAGACCGTTGCGGAAGGGGCGCCGTTTGTTCTATAACAGAAGCGAGCAATGAAATATCGCACCTTCCTTCTTTTCGGCGCGCCCGGCAGTGGCAAAGGCACCCAGGGCAAAACGCTCGGTACCATTCCGCGCTTTTTTCATTGCGCCTGCGGCGATGTTTTTCGCTCGATCGATACCCGCTCGACGGTCGGCAAAGCCTTTCTCGATTATTCCAGCAAAGGCCAGCTCGTGCCCGACGAAGTTACGGTCGAGCTTTGGAAAGAAGCGATCGACGCCGCGGTCGATGCGCACCAATTCAAACCCGACATCGATGTCCTGATCCTCGATGGGATTCCACGCAATGTCAGCCAAGCCAGGATCATGGAAAAATTGATCGACGTGGAAAAAGTCTTTCATCTTTCTTGTCCGGAACGCGGCACACTTTTTTACCGTCTAAAGAAACGAGCGCTGAAAGATAATCGCCTCGACGATGCGAATGAAGAGGTGATCGGCCGGCGCCTTGCCACTTACGAGAATGATTCCAAACCCGTGCTGAAATATTATCCGCCGGAAAGCGTCACCACCGTTGACGCCACCCAGCCGCCGGCCAAGGTTCTCTTCGACATTCTGGCCAGCGTCAATGATGGCCTGGTGCCGAAAAAGGATGAGTCCCTTGCCGCAGCAACAGTTTGAAAATTTCACCGCTTCCAGCCTCTTTTGCGACAAGTGCAAGGCGGCCATGCCGGTGCGCGAACGGCTTCTTTTAGTC
>DAIOVO010000029.1:0-14088 GCA_036758965.1 Chthoniobacterales bacterium | reverse complement strand
GCACCGGCTGCGCTTCCTCCGTCGGCTCGCGCGAAGTTACGGCCGGTGAAAAAATGATGGCGCAAGCCGTGCCGGGCCGTCGTCGCCGTCGCCCTTCCAGCGCCATTTCACTAAGCTAGGAAGAATGCGTGTCGTCTTCATCGGCACCGGCGAGATCGGTCTGCCGGCGCTGCGGTTTTTGCGAGAATCAACCGCGCATGAATTGGCTGGTGTCGTGACGCAGCCGGATAAGCCCGCCGGCCGCGCTCAAGTTCTGACCGCGCCGCCAACCAAGGAATCGTTAGGAGCGAGCGCGATTCCCATTTTGCAGCCGCGCCGAATAAAAGACGAAGAGGCCATCGCGCAAATCCGTGCGCTCGCGCCGGAAGCCATCGTCGTCATGGCCTACGGTCAGATTCTTCCGCGGGCGATTCTGGAAATCCCGAGCCAGGCCTGCCTGAATTTGCACGCCTCGCTTTTGCCACGCTGGCGCGGGGCAGCGCCGATCCAGGCGGCGATCGCGGCCGGCGACAGGAAAACGGGAATAACCGTCATGCACATGGACGAGGGACTCGATACCGGCGACATCTTGTTAGCTCGCGAGATCGACATTTGCAAAGATGAAACTGGCGGGTCGCTGCACGATCGGCTGGCCGAGCTTGCGCCCGAGGCGCTGGCGGAGGCGCTGGACTTATTGAAAGAAAAGGATGCGTCGCGCCAGCCGCAGGCAAACGCGCTCGCGACCTATGCCTCCAAGCTGACTCGGGAAGATGGGCGCATCGACTGGAAGGAAACGGCGGAGACGATTGAAAGAAAAATTCGTGCCTACAATCCGTGGCCCGGCACATTTGCCATCATTGCCGAGGCAAAAACTAACAAGAAACGGATACTAAAGATCTTTCGCGCTGGCATTGTGTCTGCAGACTCCGCCGGACTCGTGTTCAAAGCCGCGGAAGGCGCCATCGCCGCGCTTGAGGTTCAACCTGAAGGAGGAAAACGCATGAGCGCGAAAGAATTTCTGCACGGCCACCGCATCTCGTCATCCTGAGCGGCGCAGACGGCGAAGGACCCCCTTTGCTCGAGGATTCACGCTTCGAATGAGAGGTCCCTCATCGTCTGCGCGATTCGGGATGACGGCGCAATTTCCTTTCCAATCCACAATCGTTTGCGGCATCCTGTCGCGCCATGTCCGAGCGTCCCGCCTACAAACGCATTATTCTGAAATTAAGCGGCGAAGCGCTGCAGGAGCGCGGAGCGAAAGAAAATATTTCACCGCAGATCGTACGCGAAATCGCCGAACGCATCAAAGAAGTGCGCGATCTCGGCGTGCAGATCGGCGTCGTCATCGGCGGCGGAAATATCTGGCGCGGCTTGAGCGCGGCCCATCGGGGGATGGATCGCACCACCGCCGATTACATGGGAATGCTCGCGACCGTCATTAACGGTCTCGCGCTGCAAAGTGCCTGCGCGCAAGTCGGCGTGGAAACGCGGGTGCAGACTGCGATTGAAATGAAAAACGTGGCCGAGCCGTTCATTCGCGGCCGCGCCATCCGACATTTGGAATTGAATCGCGTGGTGATTTTTGTCGCCGGCACGGGCAACCCCTACTTTTCCACCGACACCACCGCGGCCTTACGCGCGAGCGAGATTGGCGCCGAGATTATTTTGAAAGCGACCAAGGTGGATGGCGTTTATGACTCGGATCCGAATACAAACCCAAACGCGAAACGTTACGATCAGATCACCTATACGGAGGCGTTGACCAAGCGGCTGCAAGTGATGGATTCCTCCGCCTTCAGCCTTTGCATGGATAACAAAATTCCAATTGTCGTTTTCAATATGAATCAGCCGACCAACATTCGCGATGCTGTTCTCGGTCGCAAAATCGGAACGCTGGTTTGCGATTAGCGCCCGGCCGAAGCAAGATTCTTTTATGAGCAAGGACGACATTCTTCTCGAAGCGGAAATGACGATGGAGAAAAGCGTCGATTACATGGTGCACGAATTTTCGGCGGTGCGCACGGGGAAAGCTTCGCCCGCGCTGGTAGAGAACGTGGACGTGCAGGCCTACGGTTCGGCCATGAAATTGAAGCAGCTCGCGCTCATCACCACGCCGGAGCCGCGTTTACTGGTGGTGCAACCGTTCGACGCCTCCACCGTCCGCGATATCGAGAAGGCGCTGAATGAATCCAAAATCGGAATCACTCCGGCGGTGGATGGCAAAGTGATTCGGCTGCCGATTCCCGAGCTCTCCGAAGAACGGCGCAAAGATCTGGTGCGCTCGCTGAGCAAAATGGCGGAGGAAGCGCGGGTGCGGGTGCGGTCAAATCGCCGTAGCGCGTTGGATGAAGCGAAAAAACTAAAGACTGGCGGCGAGCTAACGGAAGATGGAATGCGCGATCTGGAAGACGAAGTGCAAAAATTAACCGACCGCTTCGTGAAATCGATTGATGATCATCTCGGCCGCAAAGAAGCGGAAGTGATGAAGGTTTGACCTATCCTCATAATCCTAATCTTTCGAACTTAGATTAAGACTAAGATTAGGATTTAGAGTAGGAGTTAGAGCCGCACCAGGTCTAACAAGAACTGGCACCAGAGATAAACCATCCCGCGCCAGGAATATTTCACCTCGCCGTCAGTAACCGGCCGGAGCACTCCGGCGCTAACGTTGTGCGCGATTTGGTCCCGCAGGTCGTTCTCGATTTCGTGCTGAATTCGTTCTTCATCGAGTGGATCGAGGTTCGCCGTCTCAATTTCATGGCTGCGGAGAAATTCGCGGTGACTTTGATAAAGCTGCCAGAAGTTTTGATCGGGCCGCTGCCGGTTAATCCGAAACTGAGGCGTCAGTTTCAATCCGTAGGACAACGGATAATTCCAAGTCGTCCAGATCAACCCATCTTTCGCCCGCGAGGAAATGCGCAGGTAGTAGAATGAAAGATCGTGCTGCTCGTTGAGGCAGATCGTTGCCTGGGCGCAATCCTCGCTTTTGTAAAACAATCGAAAAAATTGCCGGTAATCTTCCCAATCCCACCCGGCATCATCGACGTGCTGAAAACCTTCCGCCTCGATCTCGCGGCTGATGTCGTCCAGCGCCGGAAACAAACTGGCGGCGGGCGGACTTTTGTGGCGCAACTGTTTTTCCTTCGGCAAACGGAGCGCCCGAATGCGAGTGAGAATTTCAAGCCAGGGTAAAAATAACCAGGTGGCAGCGCCGGCGATTCCCCAGGCGACGCTGCCAGTGATGAAATAGACCGCCAGAAAAGAAGCGACCAGAATTCCGAAAGCGCCCGCCTTTTGCGCGAACGAAGTTTGAAAACTGCGCAGCGCAATGCTGAGCAGCAAAACCCCCAGGGTAAGAAAAATCCCAAACAACATCTAGGGTTCGATCTGGTGCTGGCGGAGGAACTTTTCCAGTTGCCCGGTATCGAAATTCGCCAGCACTTCCCCATCCGCCACCAGCGTTGGCACATAAGTCTGCTGCGAGATTTGCTTCATCTCATCATAGGCTGCGCGGTCCTGGCCGACATTGATTTCGATAAAATGATAACCGCGTTCTGTCAGATACTCCTTGGCGTCGATGCACCACGAACACCACTCGCGACTGTAGAGTTTTAGCGCTGGCGACATAAATAAAGATAAGACATTTCACGCCAAAGCGTCAATTGGCGACATCCAGTTAGCCTGCTGTGCTAGTAAGCCTTCGCCCATATCACTCGCCGCGCGCTCGCTTCCCCGCTGAAAATGCATCGGCCCGCCTCGCCTTCTCCGAACGGAATACAGCGGATGGTCACTTTCAGGTCGTTCTTAATTTTTTCTTCCACCGCGCGCGAACCGTTCCAGTGCGCCAGCGCAAAACCACCATGGATTTCGGGCCGGCTGGAATTTTCGGCGGTGAAAAATTGGTAAAACTCTTCCTTCGATTCGATCACTCGGGTGTGGGCCTCGCGAAACTTTTGTGCCCGCTCCAACAAAGTTCGTTGAATCGATTCCAGGATTTCGCCGGCGGTCGCGACAAATTCACTTCTCGTTAGGAACTCTTTGGTTTTCACCGGTTGATCGCGCCGGCCAAGCGCCACTTTGCCCGACTCCAGATCACGCGGACCCATTTCCACCCGCACCGGCACGCCTTTTTTAATCCACTCCCAGTTCTTTACTCCCCCGCCGAGATCGCGCCGATCGACCTCCACTTCAATCGGCGCACCGGCAAATTTTTGTTCGCCCAACTCGCGCGCGAGCGTTTCGCAAGCCTCCTGCACCGCTGCCCGCGTCTCTTCCTTGGGCGTAACGGGAATGATGATGATCTGCGTCGGCGCAACTCGCGGCGGCAAAACCAAACCATCGTCGTCGCTATGCATCATGATCATCGTGCCAACCAGGCGCGTGCTCATCCCCCAGCTCGTGGTCCAGCCGAATTCCTGTTTGCCGTCGCGCGTTTGAAACTGAATACCGCTCGCGCGCGAAAAATTTTGCCCGAGAAAATGCGATGTCCCGGCCTGGATCGCTTTTCGATCCTGCACCATCGCTTCAATCGTTAGCGTCTGAACCGCACCCGGAAATTTTTCGCTTTCCGATTTCTCACCGGCAAAAACCGGGATGGCGAGATGATCGCGCGCGAAGGTCTCGTAAACCTCGAGCATCCGCCGCGTTTCTTCCCGTGCTTCCCCCTCCGTCTCGTGCACGGTGTGACCTTCCTGCCAGAGAAACTCCGTCGTGCGCAAAAACAATCGCGGGCGCATTTCCCAACGCACGACATTGCACCATTGATTAATTAAAATCGGCAGGTCGCGATACGATTGCACCCATTTCGCATAGCTCGCGCCGATGATTGTTTCGCTCGTTGGCCGAATGATTAGCGGCTCCGCCAACACCGCCGACGGGGCCGGTCGCATTTTCCCTTCCGCGTCCAGCTCGAGCCGATGATGAGTGACGACGGCGCATTCCTTGGCGAACCCTTCCACGTGCTCCGCCTCGCGCTGCATGTAGCTGAGCGGAATAAAAAGCGGGAAGTAAGCATTGCGATGCCCGGTAGCGCGAAACATAATGTCGAGTTGGCGCTGCATGTTTTCCCAAATCCCAAAACCCCACGGCCGAATGACCATGCAACCGCGCACGTCCGACGGCTCGGCCAACTCGGCCACGCGCACCACCTGTTGATACCACTCAGGAAAATCCTGCTCACGCGTAGGCGTGACGGCTGTTTTCTGCTGGCTGGGCGCATTCATGGTCTTGATTTGAACTTCCGAATGACGGCAAAATTGGCGTGACCGCAACTTTGGTTCGGCTCTTGTGTTAAACTCATCGATTAATATGAAACAGTTCGTGATCGTCGCATTGCTCGTTGGTTTGCTGCAAACCGCCGCGTTTGCCCAAGGACGAGGCCGCGGTCTTGGCCACAGTCGATTCAACAATCTTTCCGCGGAAGAGAAAGCGCGCTTTCGCTCGGCCCGCCAGGCCGCCATGCGGGATCCTTCCGTGGCGGAATCGCGTCAGCGTTTTCAACAGGCCCGGCGCGAGTTTCGCGAAAAACTTCGCACCGCAGTCTTGAAGGCCGACCCGGCGGTGCAGCCGATTCTGGAAAAAGCAAAGAAGCAGCCCACGCCTGGGCAGCCGTAGCCTAAAACGTTTGCGGGCTGGCTTGGCCGCCGCGTGCGATCGCGCGCTCCGCGTAATTTCCGGCGAAATCGATGCTGCAAACGCTGCCGAAACGCGCGTGCGAACCGAACGCCGCGCCGGCGACATTAAAGTTGCCGTTAAAAATATTTTTGCGATGGCCGTGTCCGCGCACGCCATCATCGATGATCAGCGCCATCACGATCTCCCGCGCGCTTCGCTGGCCGTAGGCGATATTTTCCGCCCAGCATTGGTTCCAGCTTCCGTAGCGATTTAAACGCGCACCGGGGTTGCTGCGATCACGGCCGCCATGACCCAACGCGCCCGTCGATTGGTCGCGACAATGATCGGCCGCCGCCTGACACATTCCGGTGGAAAGAGCCAGCGGCGGAACCGGCTCGGCGCGACGCAGGAATTGAACCGCTTCATCAATAACCCGTGCCGCTCACGAGCTCGCAACGAAGCGGGATAACGCATCTCCTGCAACAGCGCGGCGTAAGCGCCCGGATTCACGCGCGCGAGATTGATTTCGTGAATAATTGCGCCCGCGGAAACAGGTTCTGATTCACGACCGAAGATCCTCAGCGGGGATAAGCCAAAAACGGTAAAGGCGACAACCGAAAAGAGAGTAATCCGGTGCATTATAATTTCCATAAAGCAGCCCGGATGCCACTCCAGCCACCCACCGCGCGCTCCCTCGCCCTGATTGAGAAGCCCGCCATGCCATACGTGAAATCACGTATGGCTTTCGCTGTCCGATCGGTTGAATTCGATTACGCGCTGGCGGCTGCGACATCGCTCCGGCACAGTCGAAAATGTTTTTGCTCGCACCCAATTTCCCCGCTACGCGAAAGCGCGCAATTGCCTCGAAGCTGTCCGAAAATCGTAACACCGGCATCCTGCCTGTCCCGTCGAGCGGGCTTCCAGCCTGCTGGTTCCTGCATTCGGCAGGCAGGATGCCCGCCTGACGAAACAGGCTGGAAGCCTGTGTTACGGACCACGCGTCGATGAAATCAGGAATGTCTCAGTTGCAAACGCTCAGCTACCGCCTTGCATTTGACACCCAGTAGCGTCGCCCGTAGTTTTGCCGCCTTTTCCGCGCCCTGATGAAAACGTTTTCCGCCAAAGCTGCCGATGTTCCCCGTAAGTGGTGGATCATCGACGCAAAAAATCAGGTGCTCGGCCGCGTGGCGGTTAAGGCGGCGAATTTATTGCGCGGAAAAGAGAAAACGATCTTTACTCCGCACGTCGATACCGGCGATTTCGTGATTGTGGTGAATGCCGAAAAGGTGCGCCTGACCGGGAAGAAAGAAGAGCAAAAAACTTTTATGAGTTTTTCCGGTTACGTCGGCGGTCATAAAACGGAAAACGCCCGTGCCCGACGCGCACGTCATCCGGAATTGCTGGTCGAGCGTGCCATTCGCGGAATGATCCCGCACAATCGGCTCGGGCGTTCGGTTTATCGGAAGCTAAAAGTTTATCGCGGCGAGGCCCATCCGCATGAGGCCCAGCAGCCGGCCGCGGTGAAGCTGCGCTAGAATTTTTTATGGCATCGACTCAGGAAATTGTTGCAACTGGCCGCCGCAAAACCTCGGTCGCGCGCGTGCGCATGACTACGGGCAGCGGCAAGATCGACATCAACGGGCGCACTTTTGAAGAATATTTTCCGACTGCGCCGTTGCAGAACATGGTTTTGCAACCACTGCAAACGGTGAAGATGACCAGCGCTTACGATATTTCCATCAACGCCACCGGCGGTGGCGCCACTGGTCAGGCTGGAGCGGCCAAACTCGCGATCGCGCGCGCGCTGTTGCTGGTTGATAATAATTTGCGCAGCACGCTAAAGGCAGAGGGCCTGCTGCGCCGCGATCCGCGGATGAAAGAGCGCAAGAAATCCGGCCAGCCGGGTGCGCGGAAACGTTTTCAATTTTCCAAGCGCTAATCCGCAGGCTGCGCGCGCGCCGGCTGCGACTCGCTACGGGTTGGGCGTTGGCGGGACTGTCGGCGAAATAGCCGGCATAATGACTGCTGGCGTTGGCGAAGGAGAAGCCGCCGGTTTGAGCGAGCGAATCATCTGCGCCGCCTCGAGCGAGGCATAGCTCTCCCGGTGTTGCGTCATGATCGTTTCCAAAATTCGTTTCGTTTCGTCGCTCTTCCCGCGCGCCTGCAAAATGCGCGCCTGCGCTATCATTGCGTAGGGCGCATTGAAATTCCCCGGCACCGCGCCGATTTGCTGGTAAAGCGTCAGCGCCTCATCCGTTTTGCCGAGCGATTCCAGATTGGCGGCGATCGCCATGCGCGCCGTCATCGCCAGCTCATGGTTAGGAAACTTGTCGAGAAAACTCCGCAGGCTGGCATTGGCGTCGGCAAACTTGCCTTCTTTCCGCTGCGTCTTGGCTAACAATAAGTAAGCAGACGCCGCCGCCGGTGTGCCCGGAAAACGATTGATGACCTGCTGATAGCCGCCCGCGTCCTTGGCCGAGCTGAAGAAGGCGGCCGCATCCGCATCGTGTTTCTCGCGGAAAAATCGAATTGCCGTCCAGCCAATGAGCGCCGCGATCGCCACCAGCAGCACCGCCACGATCTCGCGCCGATAACGGAACCAAAAAACTTGCGCGTCGAGCGCAGGTTCGGAAGAAACGGTGGGCATGATGGTTCGGCGAAACGAGGGACGCTTATGCCACGCGCCCGCCCGCCATGCAAGGCGCGGCTATTTCATTTTCCCGCGCACATTCCACAAAATCGGCGCCGTCGAAAGCGCGCCCACCGCCGCCAGCGCGATCCCAGTCGCGCGTCGCGCTTCTTTCGGCAACAGCTCGCTGATCAGCAATCCGATTCCGATCCCAAGAATGCCACGGGTCAGCGCGATCAAACCAATTTCAGGAATTGTTAGGGTCACTTTTGTTTCAGACAGGTTCATTGTTGTTCCTTTCGCAATTTGCCAGGCTAATAAGGATTGGAAACCATCCCGCGCGGGCTGCGCACCTCGATTTTCCCAGCGCGCACCCGCACCACAAAACATGGTTGACGATAGGTCGCCGGGCCGGCGACCACTTTCCCATCTTCAATTGCAAATCGAGAAAAATGCCACGGACATTCCACTGTTAGCCCATCGAATTTCCCCTCTGAAAGCGGGCCGCCGAGGTGGGAACATGTCTCCGCCATGGCAAAAACCTGGTCGCCGCGGCGCACAAGCAAAAGCGGAACGCCGTTCGCCTCTACCTTTTTCATTTTCCCTTGGCGCAACTCCTTTAAATCCAACACCGGCACAAATTTGCTCGGCAGTTCTTCCGGCGCGTGATTCACGCCGATTCGTTCGTTGTAAACCAGATGGCCTCCGAGATACGCGCCCAGAATCGAAAAGGCGTAACCGGCCAGTCCCGTAATCAATCCTCTGCGTCGATCGCCTTGTTTCCGCTGCCACCACGACCCGACGTAGCACGCCGTCGCCGTAATATTAAGCAACGCGTGCAGCGCGCCGACCCGTCGCGGTTTTTCGTAGGTGTAATGCCAATCAGTAAAACCCGTCACCGCCGCACCCACCGCGCCGACGAGACCGATCTTTACCGCCACGTCCGCGCCCGGGGAAAAAGTTTCGTCACCAGTGGACATTTCATAGACGTCAAGCGCGGTTGAAATTGTCCATGCTCCGAGCGGCACGTCGGTAATGACAGGATGCAACGGGTGCCCCAGCCAGGTGCCGTGCAAAAAATTGCGCACCTTTTGCGCGAAAGTCGATTTTCCCTCCAGCGTCGCCGTTGCCACCGCCGTTAGTGTCGCTTCCACCGGCTTCAGCCAATTTTGCCGGCTAATTACATCTCCGAGTTTATCCATCCTTCTAAATCGGAAGCCGCGCGTCGAAAGCGCGTTTTCAATTCAATCCAGCACGCGCAAATAAGTCCGAACCAGCGCGCTTTCGCGATTCTTCCTTTGTGCAAGACGATGAGAAAACGCCTCCGATGCAAAACCCGGAAAAGGCGCCCGAGGATTGGACCACTGGCGATGAACCGATGACCGGACCGCAGCGATCTTATTTACAGACTCTCTGCCGCGAAGCAGGCGAAGAGTTCGACGAAAAGATGACCAAGGCCCAGGCATCGAAAAAAATCGACGAACTCCAGCAAAAGACCGGTCGCGGGAAGTAGCGCGTCGATCGATCGCCAAGTTGAGATTGTCGCAAGCGACCGTCGCGACGATTCCGGGCGCAAGACGATTTTCACGTATCGCGACAGCCGCTGGCAGGCGATCAGCGCGCAGGAGACGCCTGTACGTGCGCCGGGGAAACCGTGAATGAATTCGGTTGCGAGCTAACAACTTGGAAAACCGCCGCCAAATAAGAATCGCGCGGGTGGAACGCAGCGGCGACATCAGTTTCATCAAGAAAGAAACGTAAGACGAATTTCAGCGTGGACGCCGCCCACGCGCCCGGCGAACGTTTCCGTCGTGACGCCGCACGATAAACTTTTTATTCCCGGCCCGGTCGAGGTTTCGGAAAAAACGCTGGCTGCCTTCGCCCAACCGATGATCGGTCATCGCGGTGACGCTTTCAAAAATCTCTACCGCGAGATTCATCCGCGTTTGCAGCAGCTCTTCGGCACGAAACAACCGGTTTTCCTTTCTACTTCATCGGCCTGGGGCGTGATGGAAGCAGCCATCCGCAACGTCGTGAAAAAACGCGTGCTCTCTTGCATGTGCGGCGCGTTTTCCGACAAATGGCTCGAGGTCGCGCGCCGCTGCGGCAAGGAAGCCGAGCCGCTCCAGGTCGATTGGGGAAAACATATCGATCACCGTGAAGTCGATCGCGCGCTCGCCTCCGGCAGGTTCGACGCCGTCACGCTTATTCATAACGAGACTTCGACCGGCGTCATGAATCCGTTGCCGGAAATTTGCTGCGTCCTGGCCAAGTATCCGGAAGTCGCGCTCATTGTCGATACCGTCTCCTCCTTCTCCGCCATGCCGATCGCGATGGATGCGCCGCGCATCGATGTCCTGCTGACCGGTTCGCAAAAGGCGCTCGCGCTGCCTCCCGGCTTTTCGCTCTTTAGCGTTTCGGAAAAAGCCTTCGCGCGCGCAGAGAAAAATCCAGACCGCGGCTACTACTTAGATTTTCTTGAATTCAAGAAACAACAGGCTGGCTGGATGACACCGTCCACGCCCAGCATCGGCCACATCTTTGCCTTGCAATCAAAGCTGGAAGACATTTTTGCCGAGGGTCTGGAGAATCGCTTCGCGCGCCATCATCGCACGAACGCGCTCGTGCACGATTGGGTGCGCGCGCGCGGTTTCGACTTTTTCGCTGAGGAAAATTTTCGCGCGCTTACTCTGACGTGCGTGAAAAATAATCGCGGCATCGATGTTCCACGTCTCGTTAGCGACCTGCGCGAGCGCCACCATCTGGTGATCGATGGCGGCTACGGCAAAATCAAAGGCGAAACCTTTCGCCTCTCAAACATGGGCGACGAAACCGAAGAAACGATGACCTTTTTGCTCGAGGCTCTGGACGACGTAATCCGAGCGCAGATTTCTTGACCGCCACCCGATCCGGCGCTACTTGACGATTGTGAAAGTCGCCAAAAAGTCGCCTGCAAAGCGACCCTCTGATGCGCGGGCGACCATTACCCTCACCGGCAGAATTTATCGCAAAATTGACGCGCTCCGGGGTGGGCGTTCGCGTTCGGCGTGGATTCAGTTGTTAGTGGAACGAGCAGAAGAAGAACGCGAACGCGAACGTCTCGCAAAAAAGCTCCGCCTCCAATATAACGCCACCGTCTCGCGAGAAACTCTCGCGCTTAACCAGCAATTCCCAATTCACGAAGGGTGAGGCTTGCGCTCTACAGATCCGCTCCGGGAAAAAACTTGCCTAACCTGATCGCTCTCCAGGACGAGAACCTCGCTGCTCTGCCGACTGTTTTAGTTTGTCCTCTCAAAGCGGGGCTCACTCTCACTGACTTACGCGTCCAAATTGTTCTTGGAGACCGCGGACTCGTCGCGTGTCCCGAACTTGCGCGGCCCATACGGCGCACCGCTCTTCGTTTCGTCGGATTATTGGACTCAGAACATTCGGCTGAAGTAATGGCACGATTTCAGCTAATTCTCGCACGCTGAGAAAAGGAACGATTCGAAGTTAGGCTGCCGGCGAAGCCAGTTCTTTGTTTGCCAGCGCGGCCCGCTCGTCGCGCAACGGCCGAAAAATAACCGCCACTCCCGCCAAGACCAGCAGCGCGCCAATCAACGCCCAGGCGGATAATTTCTCACCGCCCAAGGCCCAGCCAAGCGCAATCGCCCCCGGCGGCGTGATGAGCGAGATCGTTTGCAAGCGCGTCACCGTCATTCGCGGCATAAGCCAGTAAAGCAAAATAAAAGTGAGCGCGGAACCAATCAGCGCCAGATAAAGCAAGCAAAAAATCGCGCTTCCGCTCCAGTGAAAGCGCGCTGGATTTCCATCGAAAATCCCAGCGAGGATCAGTAACGGAATAACGCCGAAAAACATTTGCCACGCGGCCAGCATGGATGGCGCGATCTCGATTTTACGCGCCTTTAACCAAACGTTGGAGAAAGCCGCGCTCGCCGCCCCGATGGTGATGCCGATCCCGCCCAGAAATGCGAGCCAGCCGTTGAAGTTGAGCAAACGCGCGCAAATCACCGCCACGCCCACGATCGACAGGAGCGCGCCGCCCAGCCACTGCCAGCGCAACGGTTCCTCCGGAATCATCCAGTGCGCGCAGATCATTCCGAAAATCGGAATCGAAGCTTGAATGACGGCGGCAAGCCCCGACGAAACGTAAAGCTCTCCCCAAAACAAAAGCGCGTAATTAATCGCGAACATCAAAACTCCGGTGATCGCAAGGACCACGAAATCGGAGCGACGCCGCGGCCACAGGCGCGGTTGACCGATTGACACTAGCACGAGCGCAATCATCGCGATTAGAAAACGCAATGCGACGAAGGAAAGCGGCGGCAAATCGCGCAAGCCGACTTTAATTGCCAGCCAAGTCGAGCTCCAAACAAGGCAAAGAAGCAGCCAGGCCGCGGGAATTCGCCAGCCCAGTTGTCGCGGAGCGCGTTGCATCCGCGACCTTCCGTGTCGCCGCTGCTGATGTAAAGAACTGTCGAGCTAAATCCGTCAGCAAAAGCGAAGGGCGCTCCGTTTCCGAAGCGCCCTTCCATTTGATGGCGATAAGCCGAATTCTGTCGCGCGATTTCTCGCGCGGGCGATCATTTATCTCGGCTCACTTGCGTGGGCCGTCCGCGACCGATGCCGCGGCCAACGACCGCGGCGACAGCGCGCGCGATGCGACGATACCCGGAGATCATCAGACCGGCTGTCCTCCTCCTGTTTTGTCTTGCACCGCATGGGGTTTTTCGTGCCGCGCAAATTACTTCGCGCGCGGTGAGCTTTTACCTCGCCTTTTCACCCTTACCTGAGCTTTGTCTGACAAAGAACCGGCGGTCTTTTTTCTGTGACACTTTCCGTCGCCGCGATTTTTCAACTGCGACGCCCGCGTCTTTTACGCGGCATGCTGCCGTATGGTGTTCGGACTTTCCTCTGGCCAACCTCGTGGCTCACCAGCGATCGCCTGCCATCGCGATGAACTTAACATTTCTTAGGAACGCAGGAAAGCAGGAACTTGATTTGTCATCGCTTCGGCGTCCTGAGTAAGCTGGCGCAAAAATTGAATACATTCGCGGCGCGCGATTCCGAAAAACTCGCGTTTGCTCCCTCCGCTCGCGCTTAATGCTTCGCGATGATCGAACCACGCCACCTTCGCCGCGGCGGTGAAAAGGAATTGAAATTGCAAACTCCAAGCCGCGCGTTCCGCTGGCAGCCAACGCGCCAGCACCTCGCGCAACCAGCAAACATGGAGTTCAATGTGCCGCGCTTCGTCGCGCAAAAGCAGTTGGCAAACGTGATCGAGCACCGGATCTCGCGCGCGCAGTTGCAGCACGCGATAATAAGCGGTCCCGACAATCTCGGCGATGACCAGCACTTGCAGCTCGAAGTTTAATCCGAGCGTGCGCCGCGCCAGACGGAAAACCGCGTGCGTCCAATGCCCCGCGATGAGTTCGCCGCCAAAACGCCGCACGAGTTGTTCGAGCAAGCGCGCATGTTCCTTTTCTTCCTCGACGAAAAGGGCGAGCGCGCGGGCGTAATCCGTGTCGTCCGGCGCTTGCGCGCGCGCCTGGCGGAGCAGAAACCGGCCTTCGCCGCTTTCGCCCAGTTGAAAATGCGAAAGCGAACGAGCCAGGGTTCTCTTCGTGCTGCGATCGAGCGGCGAAGCGATCTGCCAGGGCGGTTCGGGCCGACTGCGGCGGTTCCGTTCGTAATACTGAAGCCATTCTTTTGAGTTCATTTCTTGTTAGTTGGGTTTGGGCGCGCGAAGCGCGAAATTTCTTCCAGCCGGCGTACGACCGTCGCGACCGTTTCCGGCAAAGTCGAGGTGCCGGCCGTGACGCCGACGATTTTGCAGCTAACGAATTCTGTGCAGCGCAGCTCTTCCG
>DAIOVO010000028.1:30067-32237 GCA_036758965.1 Chthoniobacterales bacterium | reverse complement strand
GTTCCTCCGCATGCGATGACAGCGTTCATGCAAGAAATTTCGAATTTGCCCTCATATTCTCGGCGTGACCCGCGCCTGCATCGCCACGGCTCTTGTGTTCTGCGGTTCGAGTTTCGCCTGTCGGTAAATGTTCAGGAGAATGCCGACGCCGAAGAGAGAGGCGGCCAGGTTCGACCCGCCGTAGCTGATGAACGGCAAGGGCAATCCTTTGTTCGGCAAGAGCGATGTGGTGACGCCGATATTGACCGCCGCCTGTAACGCGAGAAGCGAGACGATTCCGCAGCCGAGCAACAGACCGAAACGATCTTTGGCGTGCAGCGCGATCGTCATTCCACAAACAATGATGACGATGAAAAGGAAGACGACGAGCAGGCTGACGCGCAGCCCGAGCTCTTCGCCGATCATTGGAAAAATAAAATCGGTGTGGGCGTAAGGCAGGTAGAGCATTTTCTGCCGGCCATTGCCGAGGCCGAGACCTTCCATGCCGCCGCTGCCCCACGCGATGAGCGCCTGCATTTGCTGAAGGCCGGCATCTTCCTTGTAGTTTTCCGGATGCATGAAGGCGAGCAAGCGGCTCATGCGCTCGGGCAGGCAAGTGGCGACGAAAATTAATCCGCCGAGCGCGCCGGCTGAAAGTGTGCCGAGCAGAATGGCATTGGTGCCGGCGACGAACATCAGGACGAACGCGGTGGCGCCGATGAGCGCGGTCGTGCCGAGATCGACTTCAGTAATGATGAGCGAAAGCAGCACGGCGATGATGGCAAGGGGAATGGCGAAGCTGTAAATGATGTTTCCGGTGCGTTGCTCAAAGCGCGCGAACCACCAGGCCAGGAAAAAGACAGCGGCGATCTTGGCGATTTCGGATGGCTGAAAGGTGAATGGGCCGACGCCAACCCAGCGCCGCGAGCCGTTGATGCGCATGCCGAGATGCGGCACGAAACAAAGCGCGAGCGCCCCGAGCGCGAGGAGGAACCAAATCCACCACGTCTGCTGCCAGAAATGGTAATCGAGCAGAGTCGCCGCAATGCACACCGTCAGCCCGATGCCAAGCCAGACCGCCTGGCGCTTGACGAAAAAGTAAACGTCGCCGTGCGCATCTCGCGCGAACGCGCTGGTGCTGAAAAGCATGACGATGCCGATGACGAGCATCGCCAGCACGGCGAGGAACATGAAGTAAGCGCTCTTACGTTGCATCGGGTTGTTTTCGCCACAGATGAACACAGATGAACACAGATGAAGAACGGGCATGCCCCAACCCTTCTTCTGTTTCTGATCTATGTTTCATCTGTGTTAATCTGTGGCTGAACTCTTCTTCGCCTTTCCGGCTTTCATCGGAACGATCAGCTTCTGCCCGATCTTCAGCTTGCGCGGATCTTCGATGTGATTGGCCGCGAGCAGCTCGTCGTAGGGAACTTTGAACTTCTTCGCAATGGTCACGGGCGTGTCGCCTTTCGCTACGGTGTACGTTTTCCCTGGTTCGAGTTTTTTCTCAGCCTTCGCTGCCGGCGAACGCAGCGGCGAAACGAGCGGCATCGCGGAGGGCGAAACTTGTACCTTTGCTGATACGACCGGGGCAATTGCCGGTTCCTGCCTGCTCTTGATCGCGTTGAACGCGATAATTCCGCCGACCGCCACGACGTGCAGCAACAGCACGATGAGCAACGCGCGCGAGAGCTTCATGTTCGGCTCGGCCATCTCCTCGAAATCCGCGCCGGAAGCCGAGGCGCGTCGCGCTGTGCTCAGGCGCAACGTCTTCTTTTTCTTACGCGCGAACAGTTTTGAAAACTCCGGAAGCGTGATCTTCATCTGGGCAAAGCGTGGACAAGCTGGCGGAATTGATCGCCGCGATCGGCGTAGCTCTTGAACATGTCGAAAGACGAAGTGCCCGGTGAGAACAGCACCACCTCGCCGGCGCTGGCAGTGGCGTGGGCGCGCTCGACGGCCTCAGCTAACGAGCCGGCGATTTCGCAGCGCGTCGCTTCGCGCCAATCCTGACAAATGCGGTTCGCCATTTCGCCAATGAGAATGGCGGCGCGCACTTTCTCGCCGACCGATTTGCGCAGCGGCTGAAAATCAAAGCCTTTGTCCTTTCCGCCGGCGATGAGGACGACTCGCTTCGTTTGAGCGGCGAGCGCTTTCTCCACCGCATCGAGGTTCGTCGCCTTCGAGT
>DAIOVO010000028.1:18082-30057 GCA_036758965.1 Chthoniobacterales bacterium | reverse complement strand
CAAATTCGCACCGGTGCGGCTGCGGCTCATAAGCGCACAACGGCGGTACCATTTGCTCGAACGACAAACCGCGGGCGCGGCCGGCGCCGAGCGTCGCCATCAGGTTCTCGATGTTGTGCGAACCGCGCAGTTTCGCCTCGGCTAGACGCAATACCGCCGTTTCCTTGAAATAGACCGTGCCATTCGCCAGCCGGAAATCAGCGCGATCATCGTAGGCGCTAAAGGTGATTCGCTTCGGCTTCATTTGCAGCAGTGTTTCGGCAGCGTTGATCACCGCGAAATCTTCCGCCGTTTGATTTTCGAAAATCCGGAGCTTGGCCGTGCGATATTCCGCCACTGACGCGTAGCGATCGAGATGATCCGGGGCGAAGTTGAGCCAGAGCGCGATCTGGGGACGAAAGGTCTTGATCGTTTCGAGCTGGAACGAGCTGACTTCGACGGTGAGGACATCGAGCTGGGATTGGTCGCGGACGACGTGCGTGAGCGGTTTGCCGATGTTGCCGCACGCCACCGTGCGCTGCCCGCAAGCGTTCAGCATCTGCGCGATCAATTCAGTCGTCGTCGTCTTGCCGTTAGTTCCCGTGATCGCAATCACCGGCCGCTCGCAGAACTGCCAGCCGAGCTCGAGCTCACCGATCATCTCGATTTCGCGCGAGGAGAAATTCTGCGCCAAGGCCGAGTCCGGATCGATGCCGGGACTGAGGACGACGAGATCGCAGGCGTCGCGATTAGAATCAGCCGCTGTGCCAGTGATGACGCGAACGCCGGTGGCGCGCAAATTAGCGAGGGTTGATTTCAGCAATTTCGCTTCATCCGCGCTGTCGAGCACCGTGACGTTTGCGCCGTTCGCTTTGAGCAACGTCGCCGCCGCTGTCCCGCTCAAGCCTGCGCCGAGCACCGCGATTTTCTTGTTTTGATAACGCGCGCTCATCTCAGTTTCAGCGTCGCCAGCCCGAGCAGCGCGAAGATTGCCGAAAGAATCCAGAAGCGAACGATGACGGTGTTCTCCTTCCAGCCGACCAGCTCGAAGTGATGATGCAGCGGCGACATGGCGAAGATGCGTTTGCCGGTGAGTTGAAAACTCAGCACCTGCAAAATGACCGAGATCGCTTCCACCACGAAGACGCCGCCGACGACGGCGAGCAGGAATTCCTGTTTACAACAAATGGCGACGACGCCGATGGCACCGCCGATGGCCAGCGAGCCAGTGTCGCCCATGAAAACTTTTGCGGGGTGACAATTGAACCAGAGAAAACCGAGACCCGCGCCCACAAGCGCGGCGCAGATAACGGTCAGCTCGCCGGTAAATGGATAAAATGGGACCTGTAAATATTCCGCGATGCGGAAGTTGCCCGCGGCATAGGAGAGGAATGTATAGGCGAGCGCAACGGTGACGGTGCAGCCGATGGCGAGCCCGTCGAGGCCGTCGGTGAGATTGACGGCGTTGGATGAGCCGACGATGACGAGCGCGAAAAAAAGCACCGTGATCCACCCCATGTTGGTAATGACCGGCACTTTGAAGAACGGCAGATAAAGCGAACGCGCCTGCACTTGCAGCAGCGGGCTGGTGAGAAAGACGAGCGCGACGATGATAGCGAGAACGAGTTGCGCGATGAGCTTCACGCGACCTGGGACGCCGTCCGACTTCTTCTTCGTGACCTTCAGGTAGTCATCGATGAATCCGAGCGCGCCGAGGTAAATCAGGCTGAAGAGAACAAGCCAGACGAAACGATTATCGGGCCGCGCCCAAAGCGCGCTGGCGAGAAAAACGGCGGCGATCACCAATACGCCACCCATGGTGGGGGTGCCCTGTTTTCCGCCGTGCAATTCCGCCAGCCGGCGCACTTCCGCGGCGGTGCGAATCGGCTGGCCAATTTTGAGCGAGACCAGTTTGCGGATGACGAAATTGCCGAAGATCAGGCAAAGCGCGAAGGCGGTGACTGCCGCGGCCACGGCGCGAAAGGTGACGTAGAAGAAAACGTTGAAGCCGCCGACGTTGTCGCTCAGCCGGTGGAGGTAGAACATCATGGGAGAGTGACGAGTGGTCCGAGCCGGACTGGCGTGGAGTGACGAGTGACGAGTTGTTCGATCACCTGCTCGGTTCGGGCGGCCCGACTGCCTTTGACGAGAACGAGGTCTCCCGGTGAAATGATCTCGCTCAGCATCGCGGCGGCTTCGGCAGCGTCTTTCGCGAGGTGCGCGTTTTCCAGACCTGCATTCCGCGCACCTTGCGCGATCTCGTCGTTGTCGATTGCGATGAGGTGATCGACGTGGAGCGTGGCTGCGGTCTCGCCCACCTCGCGATGGCCGCGCGCTGATTCGGCCCCGAGCTCCAGCATTTTCCCAAGAACCGCGATCCGTTTTCCGTCGGTTTCCAATTCGAGCAGCGTGCGCAGGGCCGCTTTCATCGAGTCGGGGTTGGCGTTGTAGCTGTCGTCGATGAATTGCACGCCGTTGATCTCGCGAACTTGCAGACGCGCTTTGGTCAGCGGCGCGGAGGCGAGGCCGGCCGCGCAATCTTCGAGTGAGACGCCCAGCGCGCGCCCGGCAGCAATGGCCAACAGCGCATTCTGCACAATGTGCAAACCCGGCACCGGCAACTGCGCCCGACAACGATGCGCACCTTCGACGATGGTAAACGCGCTGCCTCGCGCGGATTGCTCGATCTCAACCGCGTGCACGGTTCCGTCTTTCACTCCGGCAAAGATGATGCGGGCTCGGGTGCGCGCAGCGATGCTCTTGCTGAAACCATCGTCCGCGTTGAGCACGACAAAACCGCCTTCGCTCACCGCCTCGGCCAGCGCGCCTTTCTCCCGCGCGATCGCTTCGCGCGAGCCCATGAATTCGATGTGCGCGATGCCGATGTTGGTAATGATGGCGGCGTCCGACGCAGCGATGCGGGCGAGCGCGGCGATCTCGCCGGGATGGTTCATGCCGAGTTCCCACACCGCGATTTCGTGAGCACGGTTCGCTTCGAGGATGGTGCGCGGCAGACCGACGTGGTTGTTGAAATTGCCTTCCGTTTTCGTGACGCGAAAGGCGCGGCCCAAGATCGACGCGGCGAAATCTTTGGTCGAGGTTTTGCCATTGCTGCCGGTGATCGCGAGCACTCTTAGCGGCAACGATTTCCGATAATTCGCGGCGAGGTGTTGGTAGGCGACGAGCGTGTCGCGAACGGAAAGCAGCGGAAAATCCGGTGGGATATTTTCGTCGCACCAGTCCTCCACCATCGCAGCGACGGCGCCCGCGCTAATCGCCTTCTCAAGAAAATCGTGGCCGTCGAAATTGTCGCCGCGCAATGCAACAAACAGATCGCCGGGTTTGATCGCCCGCGAATCGGTGCTGACGCGCTCGATAATGGTGTCGCGGTCGCCACGCTCAATGCGAGCGCCGGCAAACTCTGCCATGCGGTGAAGAGGAAGCGGGTCCATTTTATCCAACGTTTTGCGCAAAGCGTCTGGGTAGCGCGCGCGTCTCGCGTGCCGGCGAACGCGTCCCGCTTTCGCGGACTTTCCTGGAGGTGCGAATGCTCAACCGACTTTTGCGCGAAGAGGAAAACCTGTTTCGGCGGGACGCCGAAACCAGCACGCGAGACGCGTGCGCTACCCGACAGTTTTTTCCATCGCTTCTCATGAAAATTGCACCGGTTGATTTTCCAGGGCGCGCTTCGCCATTTGCACGTCGTCGAAGGGAATGGTGTGATCGGCGAACTCCTGGTAACTCTCGTGTCCTTTGCCGGCGATGAGCACGACATCGCGCGGCTGAGCTAACGAGATCGCGTGCGCAATGGCCTCGGCGCGATCGGCGATTTTCTCGTAACGATTCGAACGAAAACCTTTCTCCACTTCCGCGATGATCGCGTCGGGATCTTCCTTGCGCGGATTGTCCGACGTGATGATGGCGTGATCGGCGAACTCGCCGGCGACGCGGCCCATGAGCGACCGTTTCTGCCGGTCGCGATTTCCGCCGCAGCCGAAGACGACGATGAGCTTGCGCGGGTCAAGCTCGCGCAAGGTTTTCAGGACGTTGAGCAACGCATCGGGCGTGTGTGCGTAATCGACGAAGACCTGGAATTGCCGCTTGGCCGCAACCATCTCGAGCCGGCCCGGCACCTGCGGCGAGCGCGCCAGCGAAAGAATGGCGTCGCGCAGTTGAATCCCGAGGGCGTTCGCCGCCGCCAGCGCGGCCATGGAATTGGCCACGTTAAATCTGCCGATGAGGGGGAGCCGCACGAGGTAGCTGCGGCCTTTGGCGTCGAGCTGATAAGATGTGCCCGCAAATTCCGTCCGGTAGTTCGACCCGCGAAAATCGGCGAGCTGCGACAGGCCGTATGTCACCACCGGAATTTTTCCGCCAAGCCTTTCGACCAGCTTTTCTCCATGACGATCGTCGATATTGATGATCGCAGTCGCATCTTTCTTTCCCTCCTGCTTTGCCAGCGAATCGAATAACTGCGCCTTCGCTTCGAAGTAATTTTTCATCGTCCCATGAAAATCGAGATGGTCCTGGGTGAGGTTGGTGAACACGGCCGCGTCCCACTCGATCCCGCGCGTGCGTTCCTGCGCCAGCGCGTGCGAGGAAACTTCCATGGCGGCGGCGCGGCAGCCGGCGTTCACGATCTGAGCTAACAACTCCTGCACCTCGAGCGCTTCCGGCGTCGTTCGGACCGCGGGCAGAATGCGTTCGCCAATTTCGTAACGCACGGTGCCGATCAGTCCGCAGCGCAACCCCGCGCGCTCACAAATGTGTTTGATGAGAAACGTCGTCGTTGTTTTCCCGTTCGTTCCGGTGACGGCGGCCATTTTCAATTTGCGGCTCGGATTGCCAAAGAAGACCGCGGATAAATCAGCCAGGGCCGGCCGGGTATTTTCCACCAGCACGCAGGTCGCGCGCGGCGAAGAAATCTCGCGCTCAGCCACGATCACGCTCGCTCCTTTCTCGATGGCCTCGTCGATGAAATTGTGGCCATCGCTTTTCTCACCGCGCAAGGCAATGAAAAGGCTGTTCCTCTGCACTCGCCGAGAGTCATACGCGATGCTTTCCACTTCGCGATCAGCCGGGCCGATGATCGCGCGCGGCGTGAGGACGCGAAGGAGAACTTTGAGCTGCATGGGAAATCAGGGCGGCTGCTCAATGCTTTGTTGCATTTGCTGCGGCCAGGCGACTGGCAGCTGCGGTCGGCTTCAGCAATTCCGGGTGCGGCTCGAGATCGAGGTAACGCCCCGCCCCCTGCCCGCCGTAGTTCAGCTCCGGCTTGGACGTTTTGGCGTCATCGAGGACGACGAAAGCGACAAACTCGGGGTGATCGGCCGGCAGAAAACCGCTGAAGGAGACGACCTCTTTGCCGTGCTCATAGCCGCCGTGTGGATCCACTTTCTGCGCCGTGCCCGTCTTTCCCGCGATGTTGAATCCTGGGACCGCGGCAGCCGCGGCGGTGCCGCGATCGCTCACCACCCCGCGCAAGGCCGTTGCCACCTCCCGCGATGTCTCGGGCGAAATCACTTGCCGCAGGATTTGCGGCGAAAATTCGCTGATTGTTTTGCCGTCAGCGGTCGTGACCGATTTCACGATCCGCGGCGTCACCAGCTTGCCGCCGTTGGCGATCGTCGCCATCGCCATCGTCATCTGCAACGGCGTCACTCCCACCTCGTGCCCCATCGGAATGCGCGTAATCGAAATCTTACTCCAACTTTGCGGCGGATGAATCATGCCGGTAATTTCGCCCGGCAATTCCACGCCGGTGCGTTCGCCAAAACCAAAGCGCCGGATGTATTCGTAAAATTTCTGGTCGCCCAGACTCAGCGCCAGCTTGGCCGCGCCGATGTTGCTCGATTTCACCAGAATATCCTGCACGCTCAGCTCACCGAATGGCTTGTGATCGTGCAGTGCGCGACCGCCGAAATTCCAAAGGCCGTTCTCGCAAAAAATCGTCGTGTCCGGCCGCACTTTTCTTTCATTCAAAGCCGCGGCCGCCGTGACGATTTTGAAAGTGGAACCAGGCTCCATCATGTCGATGACCGCGCGATTTTTCATCTGCTCCGGTTTGGCGGTGTTGCGCTGGTTGAGATCAAATTTAGGCCGGCTCGCCATCGCCAGGATTTCGCCCGTCTGCGGCCGCATTAAGATAATGGTCGCCTTTTCCGGCGAGTACTCGCGCACAGCGGCGTCGATCTCTTCCTCGACGATGCTCTGCAAATTTAAATCGATCGTGAGATGGACCTGATCGCCATCGCGCGGGGCGCGTTCCTGGCCGCGATACAAAACGATCTCCTGCCCGGCGCGATTGTGCTCGATGTAACGGTAACCATTTTCGCCGCGCAGATATTCATCCATCGACGCCTCGACTCCCTGGATTCCCTTGTGATCGAAATCGGTAAATCCGATCACGTGACAAAGCATCGCGCCGTTGGGATAAAGACGCGTGGTGTCGTGCTCAAAAAAAATCCCGCGCACATTTTCGGCGCGAAGTTTCACCCGGAGCGCGTCGGCTGTTGCTTCCGGCACTTCGCGCTGCAGCACGATGTAGCGCCGGTCACTCGCAAGTTTTTGCGCGAGCTCTTCCGCGTCGATTTTCAACGCGGCGCTCAACAGCACGACGGCAGCTCCGAGCTTCTCCTTGGTTAAAAGTGATGAATCCGCGACCACGGTGGACATGGGCGCGTTATCCGCCAGCACTTCGCCGGTGGCGTCGGTGATGACACCGCGCTCGGCGTAAATCGGTTGTTTATAAACATGCTTCTCCGCCGCCAGCCCGGCGTATTCGTCGTGTTTGAGAAGCTGGAGATAAGTGAGTCGAAAAGAGAAAGCGCTAAAAAGTGCGACGAATCCAACGCACACCAGGGCGCAGCGGGTCCGTCCGTTCCATCTCATCGGCCGGCCTGCTCGTTTGCCACCGGGCGTATGGCGTCTTCATCTTCGTTCACCTTCAGGGGCGCCAGACGAACGATATTTTGTTCCGCGATCGGAACCATTTTCAAATAACCTTCCTTCAACCGGCGCTGCAACGCGCTGCGAGAAGAGAGCGCGGTGATTTGCACGCTCGTGACATCGCTTTGTGTGCGCAGAGTCGCGATCTCGTTCTCCAGCGTTTTCTTGCGGTCGCCGAGATGGTGCAACTGCAGCGTCAAATAAACGTAGGAAAGCCCGGCCAGCGCCAAAAACGCCGTCAGTACAATCCAGCGCGCCAGCGACGCGGCATCGACTTGATTGACGTTTTTTCGGCGGGCGCTCATTAGATTTTTTCGGCTACGCGCAATTTCGCGCTCCGGGCGCGCGGATTGAATCGCTGTTCGTTTTCTCCCGGCTCGACCGGTCTCGGCGTGATCACTAATAGATCGCGCTCTTCGTTGCGCCGCGGCTCCGGCCATTCTGGGCGATCGAAAAATTCGCTGCTTCGCTCGCGAAAGAAATTTTTTACGATTCGATCTTCCAGCGAGTGGAAAGAAATAACGGCGATGCGCGCCCCGCGCTCGAGCCGCGCAGTCAGCACGCGCAATCCTTCCTCCAGCGCGCCCAGCTCATCGTTCACTTCCATCCGCAACGCTTGAAAAACCAGGGTGGCGGGATGGCGGCGACCGTGGCGGCCCACCACTTTTTCAATCGTCCGCGCGAGCGGCAGTGTTTCGCGAAATGGATTGCTCTTGCGTTGCTTCACCACCGCACTGGCGATTCGCCGCGCTGCCGGTTCCTCGCCCAGATCGCGAAAGAGGCGCGTCAATTCTTCTTCGCTGTAGGAATTGATAATCTGCGCGGCCGTGCGGTCGTTGCCCGGGTTCATGCGCATGTCGAGCGGGCCGTTGCGCATTAAACTGAATCCACGTTCGGCGTTTTCCAGTTGATAGGAAGAAACGCCGAGATCGAGCAGCGCGCCGCCGATTCGTTCGACCTGCAATTTTTCCAGCACCCGATCGGCTTTGCGAAAATTTTCCTGGCGCAGGGTGACGCGGTTGCCGAAATCCGACAGACGATCGGTTGCATGGGCGATTGCGTCCGGGTCCTGGTCGAGCCCGAGAACATCAGCGCCGGATTTTAAAATTGCTTCGCTGTGTCCGCCGCCGCCGCAGGTGGCGTCGAGCACGAGCGAACCAGCGCGCGGCGCCAGCAGCTCGATCGCTTCGCGCACCAGCACCGGACGATGATAAATAAATTCTTCGCGGTCCTGCGCTTCGTCCTCGAGCGCGAGCGGGCCGGTGGCAAACCAGATGGGACGTTCGAAAAGAAGTGCGTTCATGTCTTGTTAGAGCCCGATCATGTTGGCGACGTGCTGGTAGGTGGCGGTTTCGTCGTCGTGCGCCTTTTTCCAGCGTGCGACATTCCAGATTTCAAAACGGCCGCGGCCGCCGACGAGTGCGACTTCGCCTTTGAGCGAAAGTTTGCGGCAAATGTCTTCCGGCAAAACCAGCCGGCCCTGTTTATCGGCGAAGGCGTGTTCCGCGCTGGAATGGTAATGGCGCAAAAAAATCCGGCGCTCGCGCGGGGCGACGTTGGGATCGCTTTCGGCGGCAAGGCCGACCCGGCGGAATTCCTCCGGCAGCATGACGAGGAGGAAATGATTTTGGATTTCTGGGAGGAGAATGAATTCCTCGACCTGGCCGCGGCGCCAGCGGGAAGGGATAGTGATGCGATTTTTATCGTCGATGGCGTGACGAAATTCGCCGGCGTAAAATGGTTGTGAGGAAGGCGTTGATTCCATGAGCGGGCGGGAAAATTATCCACTTTGATCCACTTCGCCCCATTTTTAACCACCACTGCCGGTTGTGGTCAATAGAATTTCTCGCGCTTTTCAGATTTTCTTTTCCCTCTATTTTTGTCCCGTGAAGCTTTTCCTCTCCTTTGGCCTCATTCTTTGCCTCTGTTTCCCGTCGCTGCGCGCGCAATCCGATTCGCCGGCGCCAGCCGACGTGCGAGTGAGCGTGGTGCTAAATCCCGATCACTCCCGCACAACCTACGAGACGGACGCCGCTAATCATAAAACGACCGCCACCACCGCCGGCCCGGATGGGAAATTGCGCGAGAAAATTCTGTACGACCTCGATGAAAACGGCCGCTTCGTACGTGGCGAAGTTTACGGGCCAAAGCAGCAATTCCGTTTCGCCGCTCTATATAAGTATGACGCGAACAATCATCTGGTGGAAGAGACCCACTTCACCAAAGACAAAAGTGTGATCGGCAAAATCGTTTTTCAATACGATGCCGCCGGTCATCAGATCGGCTACGCGACCTACGATGGCGCGGGCCGATTGCTCGGCCAGACTACCGCGGGCAAAACTTCGCCCTCGCCCGTGCACGGCAAACGTCCGTGAGCGGAGAGAATGTTCTCCGTTGCCTAACAAGGCAAAGAACGCTACTAGGAAACTCGTGATCGAATATCTCCAAAAGGGCGGCCTGCTCATGTGGCCGATCCTGATTTGCAGCATTATTGCGATCGCGGTTTTTGCCGAGCGCCTGTTTTATCTGCACCGCGCGACGATTCACGTGGGCGAATTTCTCAAGGGCCTGGCGAATTTGATCAAGCGCCGGAACTTTGCGGAAGCGTTGCATGAATCGGCCGGCACGCCCGGGCCGGTGGCGCGAGTGATCCACGCCGCGATTATTCGGCACGATCTGCCGCGATCGGAACTGCGCGAGATCGTGCAGGAAGCCGGCCAGCTCGAAGTGCCAAAGCTGGAGCGTTTTCTTGGCGTCCTCGGCACGCTCGCCTATCTCGCGCCGCTCTTAGGATTGCTTGGCACGGTGGCGGGAATGATCGACGCCTTCGGAGTGATCGCGTCTAACGGGGGTTATGCAACGGTGACGGAACTGTCGCGCGGAATTTACAAAAGTTTGCTCACCACCGCCGCCGGGCTGGTGGTGGCGACGCCAACCTTTGTCGCCTACAGCTATCTTTCTTCGCGGGTCAACGCGCTCATGCACGACATGGAACGCGCCGGCATTGAAATCGTGCATCTGCTGAGCGAGAGCGAACCCGAGAGCGGAATCATTTCTTTTCAGCCAACGGCAAAAACGAGCGATTTTCGTCGCGAAAAATAATCACGCCAGGTGAAACTGGTCCGGACAAAAGAGTATCCGTTCGGCTGGCTGATTCTGTCTCCGCTGCTGGACGTTATATTTTTGCTGATCTTTTTTGTGCTGCTGAGCTCGAATTTTGTTCTCCAGCCCGGCATCTCCGTCAATGTCCCGTTTTCTAAATTTCTCCTCGCGCCGCAGTTAAAATATCAAATCATCAGCATCACCAACGGCGCTACGATTTATTTTCGCGACCAAAAAATTTCGATCGACGAGTTGGGACCGAAACTGGACGAACTGCGGCAGGAGGGCCGCTCGATCATCATCAAGGCCGATCGAGCGACATCCTACGAAACGGTGATTCGCGTGGCCAACCTCGCGCTCGAACACGGCGTGCCCTCCGTTTCTCTTGCTACCACTCCACCGAAATGAATTCGGTCGTTGCGCCGTCGCCGCTTCTTTTTGATTGGTCGCCGCCGCGACGACGCGCGCCGACTCTGATTCTATTTCTGCTCGCTTCTCTGCTGTTGCACGCATTTTGCTTCTACGTTTTTCAAATCGTTTATCCGCCCGGCGTCGCGCTCACTCCGGCGCCGGCGCGGCTCAACCTCATTTCGGCCAACGATCCCGAGTCAGCCGCCTTGTTGCACTGGATCGAAGCGGAAGATCCCGCGCTCGCCATCACCACCCAGCGCGCACCGGAAAACAAATTGTTCGCGCTCCCGAAGCTTCGGCACGTTCCCTCCTACGCTACGCACGAGCCAGCGCTGGAAACGCTCCCCACTCCGGCGCCGAATCTCAGCATTCCAAGTTCACTCGCCAGCGGCGCAGTAAAAATGTCGCGGCTGCCATCGACCGCGCCGGCGCCAATCAAAAAGACCACCGCAATTTTTAGCGACAACGAAGCGCCGGTCCTGCCTGGTTTCACTTTCAAAGCCAGTCGCGCGGGTGCGCCGGCCAACATCCGTTTTCGCGTCGCGATCGATCACCAGGGCGCAGTTCGTTTTTGTTTTCCGCTCGAATCTTCTGGCGATCCCGCGCTCGATGAGCAGGCGCGCAATTTCCTGCAGCTTTGTCGTTTCAAAAGCAACGGAGCCGCTCCCGCGTCCGCGCAACTTTCCTGGACGATTGCGACCGTTCTCTGGGGCAACGACATTAGCCCGAGCACGCAAAATTCCACCGCCGCCGCGCCGTGATTCACGTTAGCCTGGCGGCACTGGTCACGATCTACCTGCTGGTTTTTCTTGCGGCGGTTTTCCTTGTCTGGTTAAGTAGTGAATGGAACCGGCGACGACGCGAACGGCGAGCTTTTCGTTACCGTTTGCGCTGCGTAATTTGCGGATTGGAATTCGAAGATCTCTCCGACGCCATGCTGCCACGCTGCCCGCGCTGCGGCACTTTGAACGAACGCTTTAAATTCGAACGTATTTGATATGGGAATGTGGATTGGCAGAAATCGCAAAGCACGCGTGACCTATGGCTTCGACGAAATCGCACTCGTCCCCGGCCGTGTCACCCTTAATCCAAACGAAGTCGATACCACTTTTCGGTTGCCACGAAAAAACGCCGAAGCGCTGGAACTAAAAATTCCGATTCTGGCCAGCGCGATGGATGGCGTCGTGGATGTGAAATTTGCCATCGCCATGGGAAAACTCGGCGGCCTGGCAGTGCTCAATCTCGAAGGCGTGCAGACGCGTTACAAAAATCCACAGGAAGTGCTGGGCAAAATTGTCCAGGCCGATAAATCGCAAATCACCGCTCTCCTCCAAAAAATTTATCAGGAACCGGTGCAACCGGAGTTGATCGGCGCGCGGGTGAAGCAGATAAAGGACAGCGGTGCGCTCGCAGCCGTGAGCTCGATTCCACAGCGCGCGGTGGAATTCGGCGCCATCGCGCAGGAAGCGGGCGCGGATGTTTTCGTCGTGCAAAGCACCGTCTCGACCGTGCGCCACGTTTCCTCTGAATATAAA
>DAIOVO010000028.1:5558-18072 GCA_036758965.1 Chthoniobacterales bacterium | reverse complement strand
CGCGAGATGCGCATTCCCGTCATCGTCGGCAATACCGTTGGTTACGATGTTACCTTTGAAATTATGGAATGCGGCCCGGCAGCCGTCCTGGTCGGCGTCGGCCCGGGCGCGGCCTGCACTTCGCGCGGCGTGCTCGGCCTCGGCGTGCCGCAGGTGACGGCGACGGTCGATTGCGCCGCCGCGCGCGACGCATATTTCAAAAAAACTTCGCGCTACGTTCCCATCATCACCGATGGCGGCATGAGCAAAGGCGGCGACGTTTGCAAAGCGCTCGCCTGCGGCAGCGACGCAGTGATGGTCGGGAGCGCGTTTGCCAAGGCCGACGAAGCGCCCGGCCGCGGCTACCATTGGGGAATGGCGACGCCGCATGCAAATCTTCCGCGCGGCACCCGCATCAAAGTCGGCGCGACCGGTTCGCTCAAACAAATCCTCTTCGGCCCGGCGGAAGTCGATGACGGCAGCCAGAATTTAGTGGGCGCTATTACGACCTGCATGGGCAACGTCGGCGCGCGCGACATCGGGGAATTCCAGCAAACCGAAATCATCATCGCGCCTTCGATCAAAACCGAAGGCAAACTTTTCCAGACCGTGCAAAGCGTCGGCATGGGCACGCGCTGAAAAAGTTGATTGGTCAAATCGTTAAACCGTTACATCGTCTCCCCGCTTCCACGATTTAACCTTAACTTTCCAACCCTTTAACTCTCCCGCGCTCCACCGAATTTTTCCATGAACGATCGTCGAGTTGTCATCTCTGGCATGGGCGCCGTTACCCCGGTCGGGAACGATTTGGAAACTTTCTGGAGCAATCTCAAGAATGGCGTGAGCGGCATTCACACGATCGAATCCTTCGATACCAAGGATTACGACTGCCGTATCGGCGGCGAAGTGCGCGACTTCGATCCGAAAATATTTTTCAAAAATCCCAAGGACGTTCGCCGCACCGATCGCTTTTCGCAGCTCGCGATGGCCGCGGCGAAAATGGCTATGACCGATTCCGCCATCGACATGGCGGCGGAAAATCCGGACCGCTTCGGCGTCCTTGTCAGCAGCGGGATCGGCGGACTGAAAACGCTCGAAGACCAATATCGCGTTTTGTTCACCAAAGGTCCGCAGCGCGTCTCCGCCTTCACGATTCCGATGCTGATCAGCAACATGGCCAGCGGCCTCATCTCGATGGAGTTTGGGATGCGCGGCCCCAACATGTGCATCGTCACTGCCTGCGCCACTTCCAACAACGCCATCGGTGAATCGTGGCGCATGATTAAGTTTGGCGATGCCGATATTTTTCTCGCGGGCGGTTCGGAAGCGGCCATCATCCCGATCGGACTGGCCGGTTTCGGTGCAATGAAAGCGCTCAGCACCCGCAACAACGAACCCGAACGCGCCTCGCGTCCGTGGGACCGCGACCGCGATGGTTTCGTCATGGGCGAAGGCGCCGGCGTGGTGGTGGTGGAAGAATTGGAACGCGCCAAAAAACGGAACGCGAAAATCTATTGCGAACTAGTCGGCTACGGGCTGAGCGCGGACGCTTATCACATGACAGCGCCGCCGACGGATGGTGGCGGCGCGGCGCGCGCGATGCGATTTGCTCTCGAGCACGCCAAGATTCCAGTGGAAGAAGTCGATTACATCAACGCCCACGCCACTTCCACCGGCCTGGGCGACATCGCTGAGACGCGTGCGATCAAGACCGTGTTTGGCGAGCACGCCAAAAAACTTTCCATCAGCTCCACCAAATCGATGACCGGCCATATTCTCGGCGGCGCGGGCGCGGTTGAAATGGCGGCCTGCGCCCTGGCCATTCGCGACGGCGTCATCCCGCCTACGATCAATCTCGAACATCCCGACGAAGAATGTGATCTGGATTTCACCGCTCTCACCGCCAAAGAAAGAAAAGTTCGAGTCGCCCTCAACAACTCCTTCGGCTTTGGCGGCCACAACGCCACCCTCATCCTGCGCGAATTCACCGGCTAACAAGAGCTAGACTGGAGGGACGCCCGCGGTGGCGTCCCCGTCTAAGTCTTTCCCATCGCCGCTGCGAGACCGATAAACTCCAGCTCCGGCGACAACACAATCAGATCCGCATCGTTGCCGATCGCGATTTCGCCCTTGCTCTCCAATCCGATTTCCCGCGCTGGGTTACGCGAGGCCATCGCTACCGCTTCGTGAATCGGCACACCCACCGAGTTCACCATCGTCCGCACCAGATCGATCATGCGGGCCGCGCTGCCAGCAAGCGCCGATCGGTCCGCCAGCCAGCACGCTCCCTTTTCCATCACACATTCGAGCGTGCCCAAACGGAATTCCGTTCCCTCGACCAACCCCGCGCCCGCGGTCGCATCGCTCACCAGCGAAATTCCCGTCGCGCCTTTCGCGCGGTACAACATCTTCATCAACCGCGGCGAAACATGCACGCCATCCGCGATTAGCTCGCAATTAATTTCCGCCTCGCTCAACGCAAATTCGAGCAGGCCCCCAACCCGCTCCGCTCCGCGTCGCCGCGCAACAGACATGCGGTTGAACGTGTGCGTCGCGCTGCGCATTCCCCGCGCGAACGCCTGCTCCGCCTCTTCTTCCCAGGCATTGGAATGTCCGCCGCTCACGCTAATGCCGTCCGCGGCGAATTGCGCGATCGCGTCCAAGCCGCCGCGAATTTCTGGCGCGATGGTAATGCGCCTGATCGTGTCGCGATGTTCGAGCAATAGCGAAACCGCTCGCGCGTCCGGCTCACAAATGAAATCGGGATTTTGTGCACCCGCTTTTTCCCGTGAGATGAACGGTCCTTCCACATGCACACCCACGATCTGCGGAATCGCCGCTCGCGCCTTTTCCACTGCTGCGATGACTGACAATATATTTTCAAGCGGCGCGGTGACCGTTGTCAGTAAAAGCGATGTCGTCCCACCCTGACCGTGAAAGTCGCAGACGGCACGAAACGCCTCCGCGCTTGCTTCCATCGCGTCGCGCCCGAGCGCGCCGTGCAGATGAAGATCGATAAAACCGGGTGCGAGAAAATTCCCGCGCAAATCGATTGCATTCGTATCGTCGCGACGCGGGCGCAGCTCGGCGATTTTCCCATCGCGCACAGCCACCTCGAGGTCATCGCGAATCTCATTCGGCAAAATGACGCGCGCGTTCGTAAAAATCATCGCGGCACAAAATAGCGCATTCGCCAGGCAGGGGCGATTGACCTCAATCGCCCGGCGGATGGCGCGCCACAACTTCTCCCGCCCGCGATTTTTCCGAGCGCCACACCAATCACCAATCACCATTCAGTTTCCCTTTAGTTTGCAAATTTTTTCCGCCCACGACGTTTCCCCCCGGTCGGTTCGGGTGAACCGACCCTACCTCACGGCGATTGCGTTTCCTTCGCAGCAGCGGCATCGTTTCCATCTCCATGGACTACGATGTCGCCATCATCGGTGGCGCTTTTTCCGGCGCCGCTACGGCCATGATTCTGAAACGTGATGCGCCGAATGCGCGCGTTTTAATCATTGAAAAAACGACAGCGTTCGATCGCAAAGTTGGCGAATCCACGACCGAGATCAGCAGTTGTTTCATGACTCGAATCCTCGGTCTCACCCATTATCTCGGGCATCATCAACTGGCCAAACAAGGTTTGCGTTTCTGGTTCTCCAATCGCGCCGATCAACCTTTCGATGATTGCGTGGAGGTCGGTCCGCGTTACGGCGCGCGTCTCCCGACTTTCCAGGTCGATCGCTCGACGCTCGATCAACACCTGCTCGAATGCGCGATCGAAGCCCGCTGCGAATTGCTCCGTCCGGCGAAGGTCACCGCCCTCGAGTTAACGGAAGGCGGCGAGCAAAAAATCACGGTCGAGTTTGAAAACGAAACTCGCACCATCACCGCCCGCTGGTTGGTAGATGCGACCGGTCGCGCCGCCATGATGGCGCGCAAGCTCGGTCATTTTCGACCAAACACCGATCATCCCATCAACGCTGTTTGGGCGCGATTTACCGGCACGAAAAAATGGGACAGCTACGAGTGGCGCGAGCAATTTCCTGAAGTGGCACACCTTTCCCGCACCGGGCGCGAGTGGGCTACGAATCATCTCACCGGCTACGGCTGGTGGTGCTGGATCATTCCGTTGCGCGGCGGCGATGTCAGCGCCGGCGTCGTTTATGACGAAAGAATTTTTCAATTGCCGCCGGGCGCAAACCTGACTCAGCGTCTTCACCAGCACCTTATCTCGCACCCAGTCGGGCGCGCGATTTTCCGCGACGCAAAAGTAATCGATGGCGACGTGCACGCTTTTTCCGCCCTGCCCTACTTTAGCGAAAAAGTTTGCGCGGATGGCTGGGCCGCAGTCGGCGACGCCGCCGGGTTCATCGATCCGCTTTACAGTCCCGGACTCGATTTCTGTTCCTACACCAGCTACTACGTCGGCAAAATGCTGGCGCGAAATGTTGGAGGGCAGGATGTGCGCGAGCAGCTCGCTTATTACAACACACAGTATCCGGTGACTTATCGCTCCTGGTTCGAGTCGCTTTATCAGAATAAATATTTTTACCTGGGCGAGGCCGATCTTATGACTGCCGGATTACTTCTCGATGTTTCCAGTTACTACGTCGGCCTCGTCATCCCGGCTTATCGCAATCCCGAGGAAGCGTTTTCTCATTTGCCTTTTGAAGGTCCGCCCGGCGGCGTGGCGGCGCGCATCATGAAATTTTACGGTGGCCGGTTGGCGAAACTTGCGCAGCGCCGTGCCGCCGCCGGCCGTCTAGGAGAAATGAATCACGGCTGGCGCGAGCTTTACGATGGATTCGTCCCCGATTGGCGGCTGCGAAAATTATTTTTTCGCGGGTTACGACACTGGTTGCGAGCGGAATGGAAGAATCTCTGGCTCTCGCCGCGGCCGGCCGTCGGGGCCGAATCAATCTCAGCCCGTCCGGCGGAGATTTAATTTTCCCGCTTTTTATTTACGCCGAACTGACGTGGCGTAACAATATCGCGTGAGGGAATTTTTCGCCGGCTACGAGCTGGGAGAATTTTACGACGAGATGTTCGCCCAGGCCGGAGCAGCGCGGCCGCATTATGAATCGCTCCGCCAGCGGTTCGACGAGCTGAGGGCGGAAGAATTCGAGCGCAAACGCGAGCTGGCCGCGCTCACCCTTTTGCGCCAGGGCGTCACCTTCACCGTTTACAATGACGCCCAAGGCACCGAACGCATTTTCCCTTTCGATCTCATTCCGCGCATCATTCCGGCCGATGAATGGCAAAAGATCGAGCGTGGCCTCGAGCAGCGCATCACCGCGCTCAATCTTTTTTTGCACGATATTTATCACAGCCAATCCATTCTTCGCGATGGCGTTATTCCGAAAGATTACGTCTGGCAGGCGGCGCATTTTCGGCCGGAGTTCATGCATTTCGATGTGCCGAAAAATATTTATCTGCATGTTTGTGGCACGGACTTGGTGCGGGACGAGAAGGGCAACTTCCTCGTGCTGGAAGATAACGCGCGCTGTCCTTCGGGCGTCTCCTATGTCATCCAGAACCGCCAGATCATGCGGCGCGTTTTTCCCAACCTTTTCGCCAAGCACCGGGTGCGGCCAGTAGAGGACTATAGTCAGGAACTACTCAACGTTTTGCGCTACATCGCGCCTCCCGCCATCAACGACCCCACCGTTGTCCTTCTCACTCCCGGAATCCATAACTCGGCCTACTACGAGCACTCGTTTCTCGCGCGCTCGATGGGGATCGAAATCGTGGAAGGACGCGACCTCCTCGCGCGTGACAACAAGATTTTCATGCGCACTACCAAAGGATTGCAGCCGATCGATGTCATTTATCGCCGGATCAATGATGACTTTCTCGACCCACAAATTTTCCGCAAAGACTCCGGTCTTGGCGTTCCTGGCCTGGTCGATGCCTACCGCAAAGGAAACGTTAGCCTGGCTAACTCCATCGGCACCGGGATCGCTGACGACAAGGTGATCTACCACTTCGTCCCCAAAATGATCCGGTACTACCTCGACCAGGACGCGATCCTGGCAAACGTCCCGACCTATCTGGCCGCGGACGAGAAAGATCGCTCCTACATTCTGGATAACCTGCAACAACTAGTAGTTAAGGCAGCCAATGAATGCGGCGGTTACGGAATGCTGGTCGGCTCGCATTCTACCGAAGCTGAACGCGAGAAGTTCCGACAGCGCATTACCAAAGACCCGCGCAACTACATTGCTCAACCTATTATTCCCCTTTCACGTTCTCCTGCCTTTGACGACGGCGTCATCCGTGGTCGCCACGTCGATCTGCGCCCATTCATTCTTTACGGAGAAAAGATCAAAATCATTCCCGGCGCCCTCACCCGCGTTGCCCTCCAGGATGGTTCGCTGGTAGTTAACTCCTCCCAAGGCGGAGGTAGTAAAGATACCTGGGTGTTGGAAGAAACGGAGTAACTCACCTCAACGCTTCAACGCTTCAACGCTTCAACCCTCTAGCCCTCCCAGTATGCTTAGCCGCGTCGCCGATTCTCTTTACTGGATGAGCCGCTACATCGAGCGTGCGGAGAACAACGCCCGCATCGCTGATGTGAACCTTCAGCTCATGCTCGACCTGGAGAACCAGCGCGATCCCGACCAGCAGCAACAATGGAACCCAATCATCAGCTCGCTGGAAGAAAACGAGCTATTCGCTTCTTTGTATGAAAATCCGGATGGCCAGGCCGCGATCGACTTCGTTTGCTGGCAGCGCAAGAATCCGAACTCGGTCTATTGCTGCCTTGCCTCCGCGCGCGAGAACGCTCGCACCGTGCGCGAACAAATTTCCAGCGAACTCTGGGAGCAGATCAATCGCCTTTACCTTTATCTCAAAGGAGATTCTGCCAAAAAGTTGTTAAAATCGAGTCCTTCGGAATTCTTTCACCGCATCATCGTTGGCTCCCAGCTTGTCCAAGGCATTGGCGATTCGACCATGACTCACGGCGAAGGCTGGGATTTTATCCGCATCGGCCGGCTTTTGGAGCGCGGCGATAGCACCTCCCGCATCCTCGACCTAAAATACCATCTACTCCTGCCTTCCGGCGAAACTGTCGGCGGTAATATCGATACCATCCAATGGATGAGTGTGCTCCGTTCGTGCAGCGCGCTCGAAGCCTATCGTAAAATCTATGTCGGCCAGGTCGCACCCTGGAAAGTAGCCGAGTTCCTGATTACCCACTCCGAGTTCCCGCGCTCGATTCGCTTTAGCGTCGATGCCCTCGATGCCGCCCTCCATCGCATCTCCGGATCGAGCGAATCCCACTACGCTAATGAAGCAGAGCGCCTTTCCGGCAAGCTCCGCTACGACCTCGACTTCGCGACTATCGGCGACATCTTCCAATATGGCCTCCACGAGTATCTAATCCTGACCCAGAAACGCCTGGCAGAAATAAACTACGCCGTCCTATATACCTATTCCAACAGCCATCTCGATCAAAAACTGTAGGGCAAGCATTCCTGCTTGCCTCGCTGGGACGGTTACCACGATCAACTCGACAGACCCGGCACATAGTGATGGGACTTCTCCAGAGCCTTCAAGTATCAATCGCGCCGCATTTCCGATTTAAAGATTCGCGTTTGCGGCGATGCGGCCGTGGTTACCGGGCGATCGGTTCAAAAGGGAATGGAAAATGGAAAGGACTACAGCGGAGATTACTGATTTAAGCGCGTCTATGTAAAACGGAATGGAGCCTGGCTGACTGTCGCGTTGCACGCGACCTTGATCCAGAAGAAGTAGCGAGACAGACCGCGCGCCAGGAAGCCGATGTCAAGTATTTCAGCTTTCAGCGTTTCAGTTTTTTTCTTCAAGCTCGTCGCGACTAGTAAACATTTTGCCAGTCCGAAGAAGCCACGCAAGCAGGTAGCATCGATTTCAGCGTTTCAGGCCAGCCCCAAAACGGAAGTCGCTTGGGGGTAGTGGACTCCCACCCAAATACAAGACGCTAGGCAATTCCTAGGTTCCTAGTTTCCTAGTTTCCTGATTGCTCCGTTTAGCTCTTTGCAGTTTTCCAAGGAGGGTTGCGGCTGCTTAGTTGTCGTTTTTCGTCATAAGTTATCGGTTATTCGAGAGAAGATCTGCAGCCGTTAGCGACGTTGCTTTCAAAGCGCAGGTTGTGTTAAACTCGGCGCCCGTTGTGAAACAGATTCTCGCTATGCTTTTCCGACATCATATTGCTGCTCGCAGCCGCCGCGCGATTTCCAGGCGAGCCAATCGTGACAGATTGCGCTATCTGGATATTCGACCTCGCAGCTGGTGAACGGCCTGTCTTTTCAAGTACCGGGGTGATAGCGGGATAGGGGCAAAATCAGAATCATGCAGCATTTAATTGAAACCGTTTCAACGATTGAATCGAGCGAGCCATCGATCTCGACGCGAGCGCCGACCGCTGCACCCGCTCCCCGTATGTCTCAACTGGATGGCCTGCGCGGATTTGCCTTTCTCATCGTCTTTGCCGTCCATCTCAAATTGCCCTCCGGTTTTCCCGAAGCACATCCCTGGTTGGAACGAATGAAGGAACTAGGGTGGATCGGTGTCCCAGTGTTCTTCATCCTTTCCGGATTCCTGATTACGGAGCTGGCGTTGCAGGAGGGAGCTGCGTTTTCCTTACGCCGCTTTTACGCACGGCGAGCGTTGCGACTTTGGCCATTGTTTTTCACGGTCGTGATAATTGGATTTCTGGCCTGGCAAGTGCCGCAGTTACGAGCGCATAGACTTGGCGCATCGCCGAAGTGGGCTCTTCCGCTTTGCACCTTCACCATGAATGAGGTGCTGAGCGAGAATCCCACCGGAGCAGGAAGCGTCGGCGCGCTTATCCCGCTATGGACGCTGTGCGTAGAAATGCAATTCTATTTTGCCTGGGCGCTTGTGCTGCGCTATTTCTCGCGCCGTTGGGCGCAGGCACTCTGCCTCACGATTTTGCTGGGGTCGCTGGTCGCGCGGTTGGTCATTCCTTTGGATAGCTACTTCTTGTTCTATCGCATGCACACACTCGTAAATCTTCCGCCTATTATGATAGGCGCGGGGCTCGCACTCCTCAACGCGAAGCGCTGGAAAGTCGGCGAGACGACATCAAATGCCTTCCTGGCGGTGGTAGTTGGCGCCGCTCCCATTCTGGCCTATTTAGAATGGCCCGTTCCGACACATACCTGGACGGGTGCACTCCTGCTGGACGCCGCCGACGTCCTGTGTCTGGTCTTGCTCCTTCTGACCATTTGTGGAGGAGGTATTCTGCGGCGGACCTTCGAATCGCGTCCGATGCGAGTCACCGGCAACTTGAGCTACGCTGGTTATGTTTTTCATCTTCCGATTTTGTGGAGCTACTATCCGATTAAGGAAAAGTTGCTCGGCGGAGCTTCGTGGCAGTTGCCAAGTCCGACCTCCGTCGCGGTGGACGCGGCCGTCTGCCTTGCCGTCACCCTCGTGTGCGCGGGCCTCTGGCATAGGATCGAGAGGCCAGTGCGAAGAGAGCGCGCGCGGCTCACTTTGCTCACGCCGGGGTTTAAGAAGCGCCGGTCCCTTACCCACGGAGTAGAGTTCCATACCACTGGAGAATAGCTTGACCAAAAAATAGCCAGGTAATTGCGCCGAAAGCGAGGTAGGGGCCGAAGGGTAGTTTGAGCGACCAGACGCGCTTGCCGAGCAAGAGCGTGAGGAGACCAATCACAGAGCCGTAGAGCGAGCCGGCAAAGATGGCGAACAGGACGGCACGCCAGCCGAGGAAGGCGCCGATGCAGGCGAGGAACTTCAGGTCGCCGCGGCCCATTGCTTCCCGCGGGATTTGTATCTCACTGGCTACTCCGGAAATGCGATCGAGATCGTCCAGATTCAGCGTTTCGTTCTCAACTTCCAAGCGATTGTAGTAGAAGCGCAGAGATACTCTCCCCAATTCCCGTTTGTCGATTCGCGCGCTGCTGCAGTCAAGAAGAAGCTGATCATTCTTCCTGGCAAAGAATTCGCTCCACAAGGTTGTCTCCTCACCTACCACAAGCGCGGCGTCCTCGCCCGACCGCGTCCAGGTGAAAGAAGCCGGTTCCTTAAGTCGAATACGTTTTTTACCAAAGAGTAACTTGCCGCCTTCCAATACTCCCCAAAGCAGAAGATAACCAAGCGCGGCGGAGAGAATGGAAGTTAAGAGAGCCGTCAGACGCAGGCCGGTTTGCATCAGTTGCGGGACCAGGAACGCCGCCAAGATTCCGGTGATGGTTCCGCCGATGGTGATTTCATCGGGGATAATGAAGTGCTCGAAGTCGATAAAGGTAGCAACGATGAGAAACGAAATGAATACCCAGTAGGCGAGAGCCAGCGGCCAGGGAAATAGCCAGGCCAGCAGGAGAAAGAAAAGGCCGGTGATTAACTCGACCAGGAAGTAGCGAACGGAGATAGGCGCCCGGCAGTTGGCACAGCGCCCGCGCAGAACAAGCCAGCTAACGAGAGGCAGATTTTGAACCCAGGGTAGCTGGATTTTGCAGGATGGACAGAAGGAGCGGCGCGGCTGGTTGACGGAAAGGTCGAGCGGCAATCGATAGATGCAGACGTTTAGAAAGGAGCCGATACAGGCGCCGAGGACGAAAGCGAAAACATTAAATAGCAGCGGGTAGCCGCTCATGTTGCGCGCGCTTGCCGGCGTTTCATGAACCAGGCGATCCAGATACAGCTTTCGTAAAGCAGACACATTGGGAGACTCATCGCAATCAAAGTAAGCACATCCGGAGTAGGCGTGATGATGATCGCCAAAATAAAGATCAGGACGATGGCGTAGGGCCGGGTCCGTGCCATGAACTCATAGGTAATGAGACCAAAGCGAACCAGCGCGAGCACCACCACAGGCAGCTCGAAGGCGAGACCGAAGCCGACGGTAAAGCGAGTGACAAAAGAGTAGTATTGTTGCACCGTCCAGGTAGGCACCCACCCAAGCGATTGAGTGTCGTGAAAGAAGAAAACAATCGTCTTCGGCAGCAGCCAGAAGTAACAAACCAGCACGCCGGTAAGAAAAAGTCCGAAGCTCACGCCGATCGCGGGAAGGATGAATTTCTTTTCGACCGCGGTCAGCGCCGGCAACACGAACTGCGCGAGAAAAAAGAGCAGAATCGGAAAGGTGAGAACGATGCCGGCGTAAAAAGCGAGATGGAACGAGATGGTAAAGGAGTCCGTAATGCCCAGGGCGCGCAGAACGCCGAGGTTTTGATCGACCGCCCGCAGAGGGGCTTGCATGACGCGCACAAGGTGGCCGCGAAAGCTGAAACAAAGAACCATCGCCACCAGAAGGGTGATCGCCATCTTGACGATGGTCCAACGCAGATCTTCCAGGTGCTCCAGAAACGGCTTCGAGCTTTCGCTTTCGGGCAGCTCGCGAAATTTGAAGATATCGCGCAACCGCATTTTAACTTTCGTTAGGATCGATAATCTTCTTCGCGATCAGGCGCGACCAAAGGCTGAGGGTATTGGCGTCGCGGATGGTGTCGTCGGCAATCAGGCTTGTGATTTCCGCAGGCGAGAATTCGCGGCACTCCAAAATCATCTCCGAATCAGCGCAGGTGTGATCGTTATCAGTGCGATGCACCGGACGTGCCAGGAAAAGAAACTCGCGTTCATCGGTAAATCCTGGTGAAGAAAAAAAGTCGCCCAGAAAAATGATCTCGCCCTCTGGCGCAAGCTCGTAACCTGTCTCTTCGCGCAGCTCGCGCAAGGCGACCTCGCGGAATGATCCGAAATCGCATACCTGATCGACTTGTCCCGCCGGCATTTCCCAGATGGCGGTTCGAATAGGGATTCGTTCCTGCCGGATGAGGACGAATTTTCCTTCCGCGGTCATGGGCGCGACCACGACGGCGGATTTTCGCCGCACCACCGTCCACTCATGCGGCTCCGCGCGCGTTGGCGTCAACACGGATTCGGTTACGACCGAGAGATGCTCATCGGTAAAATGCGTTTCGCTTGCGACCGTGCTCCAGGTTTCGGGGTTTCTCACGGCGGAACAATAGCGTCGCCGCCGGAAAAGCAATCACGAGCGGGGGAGTTCTTCGCGCCAACGCGCCAGTTCACGCGCGATGTTTTGAGGCGAAGGCGCGCCGACCGCCTCGCGGCGCCGAAGCGCCGCGCGCGGATCGAGAACGGCGCGCACATCCTCTTGGAATTGCGGAGAGATAGTTTGAAGCTCCGCCAGAGGAAGCTGGCTTAAAGGCGTGCGCGGAAATTTTGCCACCAACCCGCCCACGACGGCATGCGCCTCGCGAAATGGCGTGCCTTTGCCGACAAGATACTCGGCCAGATCGGTGGCGAGAAGCTGCGAATCGTTAGCGGCCGCTTCCATCCGGTCGCGATTAATTCGAAGCTCCGGCAGCATGACGGCGAAAACCTCAAGCGCCATACGTACGGTATCGACCGAATCGAAGAGCGCTTCCTTGTCTTCCTGGAGGTCGCGATTGTAAGCGCTGGGCAAACCCTTCAGCATGACGAGGACGCTCATTAAATTTCCAATTAACCGGCCCGATTTTCCGCGTGTAAGTTCGGCAAA
>DAIOVO010000028.1:0-5541 GCA_036758965.1 Chthoniobacterales bacterium | reverse complement strand
TTTTCTGCGGCATCAAACTCGAGCCGGTGGCGAAGGCATCGCTAAACTCGACGAAGCCGAACTCGGTCGTGCTCCAGAGAATGAAATCTTCGCTCAGACGCGAGAGATGCACGCCTAGAAGCGCGAGGGCAAAGAGAAATTCTGCGACGAAATCGCGATCGCCGACGGCGTCGATGCTGTTTCGGGAAAGCTCGGCGAAACCCAGCTCCTTTGCGATGGCCGCGCGATCCAGCACGATACTCGAGCCGGCGATTGCGCCCGAACCGAGCGGCATGACATCGGCACGAACGTGTGCATCGCGCAAGCGCGCGCGGTCGCGAGCGAGCGCTTCGATTTGTCCAAGAAAATAATGGGCGAGAAAGATTGGCTGTGCCCGTTGCAAATGGGTGTAGCCCGGCATAAGAACATCGGAATGCTGCTGCGCGAGGGCGAGCAGCGCACCCTGCAAAGCGTGAACGCGCGCGGCGATGGCGCCGATTTCTTCTCGCACGTAAAGTCGCAGATCGAGCGCGACCTGATCGTTGCGGCTGCGCGCGGTGTGCAGCTTCGCCCCAGCGGCGCCGACGCGTTTGATCAGAGCCGCCTCGATATTCATGTGCAGGTCTTCCCGCGCCGTGTCCCATTGAAATTTGCCGGCCGCGATTTCCGCTTCGATCTGGCGCAAGCCGCGCGCGATGATTTCGAATTCATCTGCGGAAATAACTTTGGCCGCTGCCAGAGCGGAGGCATGCGCAAGCGAGCCCGCGATATCGTGCCGGTAAAGCCGCTGATCAAAAGAGACTGACTCGCTGTAGCGACGCGCGATTTCGGCGACCTCGGAGTTGAAGCGACCTTTTCTCATGGCGAAGCATCGCGATCCTGGCGAAGGCAATTCACGGAGACGAATTGGGTGTCGGGTAGGACAAATTTGCGGACTTCAATGCTCACCTTGCGAAGCGGAAAGTCTTGCATCAATGCTGCCGCGATTTTTTCCGCGAGGGTTTCGATTAATTTGCTGGCGCTGGTTTCGGCCAGTTTTTTTGCGCGCGCCGTAACGGCCGCGTAATCGACCGCCTGCGTGAGATCATCGCCGGCGAGCTCATTATGTTTCGGCCAAAAAGTGAGGTTGATGAGCAAACGCTGCGGATGCGCGCGTTCGTTTTCGGAGACACCGATCCGCGCGTGGACCTCGAGTTGTTCGATGTGAATGCGCTCGATCATGTCGCCGCGATTTTGCGCCGATTAATCGCGCATCGCTAGATCGAAATGCAGCGTTAGCCGACGCAAATCGCGAATCGTTTTCGCTCCGAAGCGCTGTTTCAGTTTTCGCAAAATTTCTGCTTTCGCGATTTGCTCGAGCTCGTAATGCAAGGAGGGCTGAAGCACGCGCACGTAAAGCACGCCAACGCGCAAACAGACTGGCGCGGAATGCGCTGCGATGAACTCGCCCACGGTCGCGCTCCAGGCGTCGATGATTTCGTTTTCGCGCAACCGTTCCTTCAATCCCAGTTTTTGCATCAACGTCGGCAGCAGCTCGCGGGTTTGCTGCCATTTATCGGACGCCGGCTTTTTCTCCGGCAAACCGCGCCATTCTCGAAGAGCAGTGGCGCGGAAAGCGGGGTTCATGGGAAGGGTTGAAAGGTTGACGAAAAACGCAACCGCTTCAACTCTTCATCGCTTTAACGCGAGCCGCAGGCTCAATACTTCCGCCGCATGTTGCTCGGCAGAATATTTAGCTCGGTGCGATATTTCGCGACTGTGCGGCGGGCGATGGGAATGCCGCGCTGGCCGAGTATTTCTACGATCTCCTTGTCGCTCAGAGGCCCGTCGCCTTTCTCCACTTTAACGAGATCCAGAATGGCTTCCTTCACGCTGGTGTTGCTCATCGATTCGCCGGCGGTAGTTTGATAACCGGGGGTGAAAAAATATTTCATTTCGTAAACGCCCTGCGGGGTTGACATGTATTTGCCGCTGATCGCACGACTCACCGTCGTTTCATGCACGCCAACCGCGTCCGCGATCTGCACCATCGTCATCGGTTTTAATTGCGACGAGCCGTGATCGAAAAATCCGCGCTGCCGCGAAACGATCTGGTGCGCAATGTTGGAAATGGTTTGCTGGCGCTGGTGAATGGATTTGATGAGGAATTTCCCGCTGCGGATTTTATCTCGAATGTAGTCCTTCACTTCGTTGCCGTTTCCATCCTGGGCCATGATATCTTTGTAGGTGTTACTAATGCGCAGGTGCGGAATTTGTTCGCCGTTAAGGATGATCTGATACTCGCCGTTGATCTTCTCGATCGTCACATCCGGCACGACATAATTTTGCGGCGCCTCGGCAAAAACGGCGCCGGGCCGCGGCTCGAGCTGGGCGATGTTATTGGCGCACTTTTGCACCTGTTCGACGCTGATCCCCATGCGCCGCGCAATTTCTGGGAACCGGCGTTTGCCCAGGTCCTGCATGTATTCGGAAATAATTTTGTATTCGAGGCTGTTGCCGCGGCCATCGCGCTTGAGTTGAATGAGCAAACACTCTTGTAAATCGCGTGCGCCCACGCCCGGAGGAAAAAAGCTTTGGATAAGCGTGAGCATCATTTCGAAATCTTCCTGCGCGATACCGGTATTGAGCGCCATCTCTCCCGGGGTGGTTTGCAGAAAACCGTTGTCATCGACGTTGCCGATGATGAGCTCAGCGGTTTTGCGGTCGATGGCGTTCAACATTTGCTGGTTGAGTTGCGACATGAGGTGCTGCTGCAAAGTTTCAGTAGTGGCGATGGAATCGAAAAAGAACTGGCGTTTTTCTTCGTCCTCGTGGGCGCGCGCACTGAAGCCGCTGGATTGCGCCATGTAATCGCGCCATTCGTCATCGAGCTTGGCCAGTTTATCGAACTCTTCCTTGAACTCCTGATCGCTGTCGGCGGAATCACTGCTGCTAGTGGAATCCGACTCGTTCGGGAGTTCTTCCAAAACCGGATTGGTTTCCATTTCCTGCTGCACCAGATTGCGCAGCTCGAGCAACGGGGCCTGGAGAATGAGCAGGCTTTGCTGTAACTGCGGCGCAAGGACCTGCTGGAGCGAAAGATTCTGCGATTGATGCATTCCCGGCCCGGCCATAACGGTTAAATGATAACGGGCGGGGAATTCCCCGTCCAGCAATTTTCGCGCCGTACTAGGTAGGTGAACTGCTCGCGAACGGCCTTTTTTCCGCGCGGGAACGCGAATTGCTCTCACATTTTATCGACTTATGAAACGCAGATATTTGGCGGCCGTTTGCGCTGCGGCGAGTATTTCAATCCCCTACTCGCTTTCCGCTGAGCTACCGGCGACCAAATCGGACCAAATCCGCGCGCTGGTAAAAGACGTCCGCCAGCAGCAGGTGTTGATCACCGATAACCAAGCTAAGATTGATGAGAAACTGGCGGCCCTGGCCGAAACCGTGCGTACGGCCAGGATTTATTCCAGCCGCAGCGGACGATAAAATGCGCGCGCCAAAAATTATTTTCGTTAGTCTTTTCGCAGTCATCGGCGCAATCGCGCTCATGGCGCAAACGCCGGTTCCGGACCTGACTCCAATCAAGGCGCCATCGCCGATTCTGACGTCGTCGCCAGTTTCGGCCTCGCCCAAGGAAGACCTGGATTTGGACGCGGTGATCCAATCGTTGCAACAAATGAAAGCGCAGAATGACGAGCTTCTGAAGAAACAGGCGGTGACACTGGACACGCTCGATCTGATCCAAAAAGACGCCGATCAGATGCGCATCTTTAGCAAACGCGGATAGTTTGCTGGGCAGTTAGGAAACCGGCGGATTTCGCAAACCGCCGCCCCCAAAAAATAAAATCGGCGAACCGATTTTATTTCTTTTTCGGATCGGTCTTCCGGTAAAGCGTCGCCATGCTTACGCCCAGCATCGACGCCGCTTTTTCGCGCCCACCTTTGCAATGCGCCAGGGTCGCCTCGATGTAGCTGCGTTCCTGTTTCGCCAGAAAATGTTCCAGGGTATCGCCCACCGGCATTGCCGCGCGCGCTTTGTCTTCCTTCTCGCCCACTGCCGCCGTCACAATATTTGGCGGCAAATCCGACGGTAGAATTATGTCGTTCTCGCAGAGAGCGCAGGCGCGTTCGATGGCGTTTTCCAATTCGCGCACGTTGCCGGGATAATCGTAATGACAAAGGATATCGACCGCTTTCGGATCGATCTTAATCGGTTCGCGACCGCTCGAGGCCGCGTGCTTTTGTAAAAAATGATGCACCAGCAGCGGCACATCTTCCAGCCGTTCGCGCAGGGCCGGAATCTCCATCGGAATGACCGCCAGCCGATAATATAAATCTTCACGAAACGTTCCGTCCTTTAACTTGGGCATGAGCGGCTCGTTCGTCGCGCCCACCACCCGCACGTTTACCGGCGAACTTTTGTTATCGCCCACTCGGCGGATTTCGCGTTCCTGCAAAACGCGCAGCAATTTCGTCTGCAACTGCGGCGCCATCGAGTTCACTTCATCGAGAAAAATCGTGCCCAGATTCGCTTCCTCAAACAATCCCCGCTTATCCGACACCGCCCCGGTAAAGGCCCCCTTTTTGTGGCCGAATAATTCCGATTCCAGCAAATTTTCCGGCAAAGCGCTGCAATTGATCGCGACAAAAGGATGATGCTGCCGGTTGCTGTTGAAGTGCAGTCCGCGCGCGACCAGTTCCTTGCCCGTGCCGCTTTCGCCCTGAATCAAGACCGTGCTGTCGGTGTCGGCAATCTTGCCAATGAGGTTGTAAACGCCCTGCATTTTTAGGCTGGTGCCGATGATATTCTCAAATTTATATTTGTTCTTGAGCTCTTTGCGCAGATAGACGTTTTCCCGCACCGCCGCCTGGTAATCGAGGGCGCGTTGCACCGTCATTTGCAGCTCGTCGATCTTGAATGGCTTGGTCACGTAATCGTACGCTCCCAGCTTCATCGCTTCCACCGCCGTCTCGACCGAGGCGTAGGCCGTGATCAAAATCACCGCCGTTTGCCGATGATGCTCCCGGACGTGCCGCAGGACATCGAAGCCAGTCATCGTCTCCATCCGAATATCCGCTACCACCACGTGCGGCTGAATCGCATCCAATTGCTCCACCGCTTTCGCGGCAGTGTTAAATGGAAAAACCTGGTGCCCTTTCTCCCGGCACAGAGTCACGATCACCTCCACCATCGCCGGTTCGTCGTCGATAATAACGATCTTGGCCATTCGCAGCGCGGAGAATATTTCAGATTTGAGAAAAAGAAAGGGGAAACGCCCGCGAGCTCAATGGATTTCGCCGCCCACCGTCCGCCATCGCACCGGCCCGGAGAAGTTAATGATGGCCTCGTAAACCTCGCCCGAGGCCGTGAGCGGGAGCGCAATCAGGTCGGCGAAAGAACCGGGGCGAATTTCTCCGAGCCCGCAATTCAATGCCCGGCCCGGATGCAGCGTGATCATTCGCAAAATCGTTTTCGCCGGAGTGGCGGGATACGTTTTTTGAAACGCGCGCGCTTCCGCCAGCAAGCTCAGATCGTTGTTACTCGCAAGACTGTCGGTCGCGAGACAAATG